>CALMVQ010000164.1:39830-130888 GCA_937873135.1 uncultured Scytonema sp.
TGCGACTTCTGGTAATGGGTCGGCTGGTAACCTTCAACTCACAACTAGGAGTTTAAGAGTTGAAGGTGGTGCCGCAATTTCCTCTCAAACCTTACGTACTGCTGCTGGTACAGGAGGAAATCTGACAGTAGACGCTGCCGAGTCTGTAAATTTGAGTGGAGATAACACTCGATTATTGAATTCGACTTCTGGTACTGGGTCGGCTGGTAACTTGACACTCACAACTAGGGACCTAACAGTTGCAAGTGGTGCAGTTATACAAACTCCTAGTAACGGTCAGGGTCGAGCAGGAGATTTGCTTGTGAAAGCAACGGATGCTGTAGAATTATCAGGAACAGGAGCCAATGGTAGGCCCAGTGGCTTGTCTGCTCAAGTTAGTAGAAACGCTAGAGGCAATGGTGGAAACCTGACGATTGAAACTGGACGACTGAGAATCCGAGATGGAGCAGCTGTAGATGCTTCAACTTTGGGGGTGGCTCAAGCCGGGAACGTGTTCGTTACAGCAAGGGATATAGAACTGGCGGGATTTGCGATAACACCAAATGGAGCCAATGCAAGTGGGATTTTTGCTCAAGTCGCGCAGGGAGCCATAAACAATGCAGGCAATGCAGGAAATTTAACGATTAACACTGAACGACTAACTGTCCTGAATGGAGCGCAGATATCTGCGGCTGCTCGTTTCGGGGGAAGTGGGGGAAATTTGAAAATCAACGCCTCAGATTCAATTATACTGAGTGGCACTTCACCAACTGCTACTTTGGAGAGCGGTAGCAGTGGTATTTTTGTTTCTGCTGAACCAGGAGCTAGGGGTAATGTTGGAAATCTCAATATTACTAGTGGGCAGATCGCTGTCGAGAATGGGGCGAGAATCTCAGCTAATAATCGCGGCACAGGTTTAGGGGGAAACCTGACTTTGGACGTTAGACAATTATCGCTACAGAATGGCGGATCAGTACAATCTGGATCTTTCGCCGCAGGTTCTGGCGGAACTTTGACTGTAAAAGCGGCTGAGTCAGTGGATGTGATTGGTAGGGGAAACATTAATTCTTTCCCCGTGGTCAGCACTTTGTCCGCAGCTTCTCAAGCTTCTGGAAATGCTGGCAACTTGAATATTACAACCCCTCGTTTGAATGTCCAAAATGGGGCAGAAGTGACTGTCAGTGGCTTAGGTTCAGGTTCTGCAGGCAATTTGACTGTAACAGCTAACGACATCCGCCTCAATCAAGGAAGTCTCACTGCGACAAGCAACGCCGGAGAAGGGGCAAATATCATGCTAGAAAACGTAAACCTATTGTTGTTGCAAGATCAAAGTCGAATTTCCACCCAAGCTGCCAACACTGCCAATGGGGGCAATATCAATATCCTTGCTCCAAATGGTTTTGTCGTTGCTCTTCCCGGACAAAATAGTGACATTATTGCTAATGCGTCTAGTGGCAGTGCCGGGAAAGTTGCAATTAATGCTACTGGTATTTATGGAATCAGGCCACTCAGTAGACAAGACCTTGAAAGATTGCGTCCACTCGATTTAGATCCGACTCAACTGCCAACAAATGATATCACTGCCGTTTCTCAGCAAAGCCCTTCTTTAAGTGGTCAAATAACTATCCGCACTTCCGATATTGACCCCAGTCGAGGATTAGTGCAACTACCCGCATCTGTGGCAAATATCCCATTACTACCTCCCTCTAGCTGTGCTGCTTTTGACACTGGAGACAATAGCTTCACAATCACCGGACGTAGTGGCTTACCCCCGAGTCCTGAAGACTTCCTCACCGGTGATGTAGTGTGGTCAGATACTCGATTACCTGCGACAACAGTGCTGCATAGTTCAAAGACACCCACAGCCAAATCACACCCAAAACCAGAAGTCATGGCAATCAACCCCGCTACTGGTTGGGTGTTAAACGACAAGGGCGAAGTCATACTCATCTCCGCTGCGTCCAAAGCTACTAGTTTGGGTTTCACTCCTCCTAGCTGCCCTGGACAATAAAAATAACCGATCAGAAAGTCATGTCCAATACTGTGACTTTACTCATTGTATGACCAAATTGTGAACCATAGCTTGATACTCCCCTCCTAGAAAGAGAGCTATTCTAAAGAGATTTCGCTCCTTAAATCCCAATTAATTAGGTTCCCAGGCACACCCCGTTCGCCGCATTCGGTAGAGTGTTTTTTCCTAAAAAATCTCGTTGATTCGAGTATTGGGCGTCAACTTTTCCGCAGTCCACGGCTAGCTTTTTAGATCTTGGCTGAGGTATGAATTTTACCATGAAGATACTGAAAAGCGCAACGCGAGTGAATGCGTTGCGCGGCAAGAGGGTTTCCCTCTATAGACGACTGGCGTCCCCACGTCTAAAGAACGCATGTGGTTGATTGAGTCAACCACATGCTCGTGGGCTTTTTGCTTTCATTTGTGTAATTTTGCCAGAAGTCTACAGAGAATATTTAGGGACAGTTCTACATGAACACAGTAGGGAAAGCATCAAAATTGCTTTTCCCTACTCCTTACTCCCCATTCCCTGAGTTAACAGTGGCAATATAAATCCCTTCTGAACCATCGGTGAATCCGACACTGAAGGCAATTTGATTTCCACTCAGACTGTCTCGTCCCAAAAGTAAACCTTGATCAAGCTGTGGAACTGATGAACTCACAGTTTTGCCGTCCAAGGAATCACCAGTAACGATCACCTTTGTTAGCGAACCGCCAAGGTTTGTGTAAATCCCTTGAGAAGAACTATCAGCGCCTAAAAAAGCGATATTCCCTTTGTTTAAGGAAAGGGATCTGAAAGACGTGAAGTTTCCTGTCCCGTTGGGGATAGGCGTATTCAAGTCAGCAATCGCTCTGAGCGAACCACCTAGATTTGTGTATATTCCTTGTTGAGAGGCAGGTTTGCTCACAATCTCTCTCCTCTCGCCAATAAAAGCGACACTTCCATTCTCTGATGTCAGGCTGGTGAAATTAGTAAAGTTTCCCGTACCTCCAGGTATCGCTGTGTTAGTGTCAGCGATCGCATTCAGTGAACCGCCTAGATTTGTATAGATACCTGCTTGAGAAACTTCTTCAGAATCTCTAAAGCCGAGAAATGTCACACTGCCATTACTAAGATACGGGTTGCTGAAGCGAGTAAAGTTTCCTGTGCCGCCCGGTATTGGTGTGTTCATGTCAGCGATCGCACTTAATGAACCACCTAAATTTGTGTAGACACCTTCTATCGGGAAACCCAATCCAGAACGTAGAAATGCGACACTTCCGTTGTCGATTGAAGGCGCGGTGAGATAACCAAAGTTTTCTGTACTACCTGGTACGGGTGTATTTAAGTCAGCGACTACGTTCAGTGAACCACCGATATTTGTGTAAATACCTTGTGTTGGAGAACCCTGCGTGAGACTTCCAGCAAAAGCCGCACTTCCATTTTTTACAGAAGGACTGCCGAAAGAAAAGAAATTTCTTGTACTGCCTGGAACTCTTGTCCTAGTATCGACAAGGACATTAAGTGAACCACCTACATTAGTGTAGATGCCTAGTACATTTTGTGGTCCCGCTACCTGAAAAGGTTCAGTGGAAAGAATTCCATTTGCTAAAAATGCAACGCTTCCATTATCCAAGGAAGGAGCATTACCAAAGAAATAAGTGAATTTACTTGTGTCTGTTCCATTTGGCACAGAAGTGTTTGTATCAACAACTTTAGTAAAACTGATGTCGATAGCTTGGGCTTGACTACTTACTAGTAAACAAAAGGATAAGGAAACTAGCCCACTCACTACACTTCCGGTTCTTTGTAAAGCTTTTGTCCTTGAATGCGTTTGGTCAGAAGACTGTATCTTGGCTTGTTTTAACAAAGACATCATAACTGCCTCAACACTTAATCTGAGAACTTTCTATACAATTTATATGAATTTGGTACAATTTGAACAAAAATTTGTTTATGTCATATTTTGCACTTTTTTCAACTACAGGTTGGGCATTGCTTACCAACGAAAGAATTAGGTTTGAGAAAACCGTCGGGAGTGCCTACATAAGAAAAATATCTTAGTCGCAGCTAATACCGTCTTCAGATGAATATGCATATAAACAACTCCACCGCCTACAGCACCTCCTCAATGTAAAGTTGTGTTTACTCAGGTGCAACTTACATGCATATAATCGCTCTACCGTTATCTTATGTACAAATGCACTTTACCTCGTGTCTGTACATAAGATATTTCTAGGACTTACGCAAAAATTGCTCTAATCGCGTAACTTATTAAACATATCCCGTCATCTTATGTACAGAGGTGAAAGGAATGCTTCTGTACATAAGAAATTTTGCGCCTGCACACAACTGACAATGCCCACCTCATACAATACGGAAAAGGAGGAAGCAATAATGGCAATTACACTCATTCCATCCTCACGACAACAAACTCAACATATCTTCTTAGAAGGTGTGACTTGGGCAACTTATCAAGCGCTCCTCAATGAGCTAGGCAATCATAGAGCTTCCAGGCTTGCCTACGCTCAAGGCGTTTTGGAAATTATCATGCCCTCAGATTTACACGAATTCATCAATCGAATTTTAGAAGCGATCGTTAGAGCATTGGCGGAAGAATTAAATATGCGGCTGCGTGGCTACGGTTCAACTACCCTTGATCGCCAAGATTTGGCTCATGGCGTAGAACCGGACTCCTGTTTCTACATTCAGAATGTAGACAGAATTTTGGGAAAAAAGCTAGATATGCAGACAGATCCACCGCCTGATTTAGCGATTGAAGTGGACATCACCAGTTCCTCAAGGCGGCGATTTGGAATTTACTTAACCCTGCAAATTCCAGAAGTATGGCGCTATACAGAAAGATTAGGCGTTACCATCTATCAACTACGAAACAAAGAATATGTGGAATGCGAATTCAGCCCCACTTTCTCAATGATTTCTGGAGCTATATTGATGCAATTTCTTCGTCAAGCGGAAACGGAAGATGACACCAGCGTCATCCGCACCTTACGGCAATGGCTAAGAACTCAAAGAAGATGAGTATGAGCGAGTTGAAGGACGACTTACAGACAAAATGGTAGCGGTTTGACAGTTAGCAGAAAATTTAATCAAACCTCAACATAACGAGTCAAGTTTTGCTTGTCTTGAGGTTTGGCTCGACTCCAGGTTGAGAGTTTTCTCGACAACGGAAACCGCTGCTTTGTCTACGCTCTCCACATTAGTACCGATATCAAAACTGAACCAGCCTCGATTCTGAGAAAACTGAAGTCCTGACTAATTCCCTTGCAGCGGTGCATTTAAGACTTTCTTGATCCGATCACGTGTTTCTAGTAAGTGCGCCTCGGTGTATTCATCGTCTGAATGCTCTTTTTCGAGCGTATCACCAAGCTGTTTAATTTTATACCAAGCCAGCGTTTCAGCATCTTCTGGGACTTTTTGTTTACGCAACACCATATTAGTTAAAATGTCGAGGTATTGTCGCTGCAAACTGCGCCGCAGACTGGAAATCTTAATTGACTTACCGTTTGGCTTGATTGCTTCAGTCCAAATCTCTGACTGTAAAGTATCAAAAAGTTCTGTTAACTTCAGGGATTCTCCTGAGTGAGTTTTGAGTTCAATATCCTCCAAACGCGAGAGGCGATCGCTTGACAGCAAGTCCCGCAACACCAAACTCTGTATAGACAACACTAAGTCGTGAATGGGATAGTCCAAGCGACCAGTCCGAGGATAACTACCCCAATGTCGCCAACGCGAGGGGGCTAATTTATTCAGCAGATCAGCCGAGAAGTTAAAAGCCCCTTCTGAGAATACATACTTTTGCAGTACTGTCAATGCCTGTCGTTGTTTTTCTACTGGTATAGGTTGAAATGGTAATCGCCCTTTAGGATCGCCTGCATGAACTCTGTAAAAAGACTGACCGCCAATGTATTTAGTAGTAAAATATATGTTCTGGAAATAATTATTTAATACTGTACCAAACCGTTCGCTAACATCGCTGTAACTCTCTCCAGTCATAGGATAACGGGTGTCGAGACGAGTCCACATTGCACGAGAATTATCAAGTTGCCATTGAGAATATTCAAGAACATCGGCGCTGTTATCCCAAGCATCGGCTGTTGGATCGAGGTCATAGACATCCTCATCTGTGGAATAACTTAACTCAGGCTTGTAAGATTGCTGAGCAATTTTCTCTAAAAACGGCTTTTCATCTGTGGTGGTGAGGGCTTGAGAAGGTGTGTAGCCGTACTGAATTGCCCACTCATCATAAGGTCCCACAATAGTCGGAAAATAATCTCCCTGCTTCACACCTTGAGGTGCAATATTTGGGGGAATGTAGTCCATGACTGACGTGACTAGACCCTTTTTATGGGTAATCGCAGTGTTGTTCATTTCCTGGGGTGTTAAGAAAGTACTACCACGGAAGTTATGCCTCAACCCAAGCGTGTGTCCAACTTCATGAGCGATAATTAATCTTAAATATTGATGGATATAATCTTTCATCTGGGCACTATTAGGCGATATATTTTGTAAAAGTGACATCGCTAATGAGCCAAAAGCAAATTGGTTAGTCGCGTCCATTCCGTAGCAAAGATCGTATTCTCCAGCCAATTTGGATAAATTACTTGGCAATTCTCCTTCAAGATTTTGTGCGGAGTTATTGCCTTTAGCTTCTAAACCATTGGCGCAAAGAAGGCGATTTTGCATCAGATCAGACAAGGTAGTTTGAGTTTGTGTTTGATTAGGTTGGACAATTCTGCGATAATCACTTTTGAGACTTCGCACTAAGCTGGCATCTACAAGAATACTGGCATTCAAGATTTCCCCAGTCAAAGGGTTAACGCGAGATGGTCCCATAGCAAAGTACCCATCTACCGTGTTAATCCAACGAATCGTGTTGTAGCGGATATCTGATGGGTCCCAATTAGCATTATCAGGTGTTTGACGTACTTGGATCGCATCTTTAAATCCAGCCTTTTCAAAAGCTTTGTTCCACATCAAGACTCCTTCTTTCACAGCATCGCGATACTCTAAGGGAGTCGCGTTGTCAATCCAAAAGATAATCGGTTTTGTTGGTGGCGAAAGAACAGCCTTGGGGTTTTGTTTTTCTAAATGCCAGCGATTAATGTAGCGAACAAACGGATCGCGATTGTTATCATTGGATAAGTCTTGATAGGCTGTGATGAAATAGCCGACGCGATCGTCAGCCAAACGCGGTCTGTATTTGTTTTCTGGAAGTTGGGAGAGACTGTAGTGAACGCGTAAGGTAAAGCCACGTCTATCTGGAAGAGTCGCAAAATTTGGCAATACTGCTTCATTCTGACGACGTTCTCCATTACGGGAAGAAAAATTCAAAACCGACTCTAGCTCCATATTCTGAGGAAAGACTTTAGCTGTACCAAAATAAGACTTTTCTGTGCTTCCGGATAGTCCCAGACTTGAAGATAATCCAGCTAAGTCTGTTAGAAGTAGGTCACCCAAGTCTATCAGAATAGTTTTACGTTGTGGATGAATGCTTTTAATCGGGATGGTGTAGAGAACTGAATCACTAAACGACCGAGCAAGCGATCGCTGTTGTGGATCTCCCTCATCAGTCCGAAAATTCACATTGCGAACGACGAAGTGCAAGTTATTATTCACTTGCTGGAAGTAAAACAAAAAATCTTGCAAAGGCATACCGCTATATATTCCAGCTTGACCGATGCCAGATTCTAAAGTTGCTGTCGTCAAATAATTTTTATTAAGTTGTTCCGGCTTAATTTCTAAATAAATTTTGTTACTTTGCTGATTCCGGTATAAGGTAAACAATCCTTGCAGCTTTTGAGTATTTTTAACGACTTCATCAAATGCTTCTAATTCATCCTTTTTTGTTGGTTTTGAGTTTACATTAGCTTTTTCATCTTTATTAAACCGATCCAACTTTTGCCCAACCAGCAATAATGGCTGCTGTTTAGCTTTCTTAATATCCTTAACGAGCCAAATGAAAGACTGACGCTGTACCTGTTTGTTCCGATCAATTACCCATACTTGTTGTTTTGGCAATTGTGCTTGCTGGGGTGAAGCGGAAACGAAAATGCTTTGCCCTTTTGTTTGTATCCCGGCATTGTCTTGCTTCTGCGTTTCCTGATCCACCACCAGCGACTTAGCGCTGACGGTTGTGCCTAAAAACAAACCATGCAGCAAAATAATAAAAAAAATTAATCTCTTCATCCAATCTTTACCTGACAAAGATTTCTACTGGTTATATACAAGCAATTAGTTATCGGCATTTAACACTTAGCCATTAAAGAGAGTTGTGGAAACATTCAACCAACGTGAGTCTGAGCTTTACAATTCATACAGGCGCTATAGCTCAAGACAGGCTGAATGCTTCCGGTTATATAAAGCTGCTAATTTACAGCACACTAGTGCAACAAGGCAAAAGTAAAAAGTCAAAAGGCAAAAGAAAGAAATCCTTATATATCAAGCTTTTGGTTTGAGATTTACTGGCAAGTTATTTCAGCCAGCCTGCACTAGGGCAAGCCGAGGAGACTGGGGATATGAATTGTATGAGAAATTTTCCAACTTCTCAATTCTTCTCACTACTCTTGTTCAGCCTCGTTGTATTTTTTCACTATAGTCTTTCTTCAAACAATTGCATCTGTAGCGAACTGTACGTATTATTTTTACATCGGACAACAGGAAAGATGCTTATAAGGGGTAGGATAACAATTTAGTTGGAACAGGCTAGGTTGATTGAAAAGTCAAAAACTTTTTGGATAGACATTTTCTTTTAATAAAGCAAAAGGAGGATTTACGTTGCACTAGTAGTATGTAATAAATATTACTAATTTTTTTGGAGTTTGACCACTCATAGGGCAAGCAAACATCTTCAACTAAAGCTCTAGTTCATCAGTAAGTGTATAGTAACAAGGGACACAAAGATGTCACTCTTCTCTCAAGTTTGGAAGCTTTTAAGAACTTGTGTCAGAGTCTCGTGGGTAGAAGAGATACCCAAGGAAACTTCTCTTGCAAACGAAGCAGTTTTGCCTTTACAAAAAACAGAGCAAGACAAAATCTTTGAGTCGCCGCAAAATAATTCACAAGAATTATTACTTGAGGAACGATTGCAAGAAAACTTGGCAGCATGGACAAAACCGAGCAGTGGTTTCACTTTTAATATAAGCGATCGCCAGTTAAATCAAGATATTTATGATTTACTGGGCAATGGGGTACTGAAACCCGAAATTACCGACAAAGTGATCAATAGTGCGATCGCCAGTCAGCACTTTCAGCCGGTGGAACTTTTTCAGCGATTGGAAAAATTTTATGAAAGTTGGTGTCAGGGGGAATTTATTGATGCTGCACCACCTGATAACCTACCTTTAAAAAAGATGCTCAAGTTGTCGGGACAAAATCTTGCAGTCGGATTGCGGCAGGTTGACATAACAACGGGACTGAATGTGATGATTTTGCTTTTAGAGTTACACCGTTATGCTCAACAGCAAGATAACCTCAAGCATCAAATCATCTTCTATCCCTCGGGGCAAAGGAATCCAGACAACTTTTTCACATCTCAACTTCTCCGTATTATTAACTACAGCGACGCTATCGAAATTGGCAATTTTAGTAGTGTAGCTGGGCAATTTCTTAGAGGAGGCAACTTTAGCGGTGCTTACCTTGGTGATGCCAATTTAACGGGTGTCAACTTCAGTAAAGCTAACCTGAAATCTTCTTACTTCGGTGATGCTAACTTGACTGGGGTTAACTTCAGTGATGCCAACCTCAGCAGTGCTGACTTTGGTGATGCCAACCTGACTGGTGCTAACCTCAGTCATGCCGATCTCAGACGTATCAATCTTAGCAGCAGTAACCTTACCGGCGCTAACTTAAGCAATGCTAACCTCAGCAATGCTAACCTGACTTCAGCCGACCTCAGCAACACTGACCTGAGCAATGCTAATCTTAAGGGTGCTAACTTGACAAGTGCTAATCTCAGGGATGCTAAGCTTGGGCATGCTAACCTTTGTGATACTATCCTCTTCGGTGCCAATCTCAGCGACGCCATCCTGATCGGCGTAGATCTCAGCCATGCCGATCTTTGTCGTGCTGATCTCAGTGGTGCCGATCTCAGGCAAGCTATTTTAAGAGGTACTAACCTAAGCGACTCTATTCTTTTCAGCACCAATCTCAAGAATGCCATTCTGATCGCGGCCGATCTCAGCTATGCCAAACTCAACGGCGCAAATCTGCAGAACGCTAACCTCAAAGGCGCAATTCTTCTAGGTGCGGAACTCAGTGGTGTAGACTTGAATGGGGTGATTCTTAACGAAGCCGATCTGAGTGGGGTCGTTTTGAATGAAGCCGATCTTACTGGTGCCGATCTTAGCAATGCTATCCTGTTTGGCACTGACCTCAGCTATGCCAAACTTAATAGTGCTAATCTCAGTGGCAGTAACCTCAGAGGTGCTATTTTTAGCGGTGCTGATCTGAGATTCACTAACCTAAGTTTTGCCATTTTCAGCAATACTGACCTCAGTGATGCTAATCTCGAAAAAATGACTTGGAATGAAAATCTAGAGTGGGAAGGGGCACGCGGTTTAGAAACGGCTGTGAATGTGCCAAAAGCTTTAAAGCAACAGTTGGGACTTAGGTAATTAGCTATTCCACATTTAAGTTGTATCAAAACGAGTTTGGCTGTTGACTGTTAACTGTCACAAACAATTAACAGTCAACACTCAGTGAAATAACAACTATTTATGTTAAATTCAGTACATGCGCGTGGGTGAATTTCTACTCGTTATTTTTTTTGACCCAATCAAAAATTTTAACTCAAAAACAACTCCTTAATCCCCGCACTGCCAATCTCTACTGCAAGCGCCGCTAACAAAAAACCCAGAAGCTGAGTAATAATGACTTCACCTTCTGCACCAAGCAACTTGTCAAGACGGTTTGCCAGACGCATAATCACCCAACTGACAAACATCGCCGACAAAATCCCCACCACGACACTAAGATTGGGATTGGCTGGTTCTGATATTAACAGCATCACGCTCGTTAGTGTACCAGGTCCTGCTAGTAGCGGCAAAGCCAATGGAGTGATTGCCACATCGCGCTCGTTGTCAATGAGAGGAGTATCCATCCCTCCTTGGAGCATTCGTAAGGAAATTAATAACAGTAGCAGTCCCCCAGCTACTCGTAAAGACCCTAAACTGATGTCTAAATAACTTAAAATCAATTGACCAGCAAAGGCAAACACCATCAGTACTGCTATTGCCACTAATATTGCTTTATTTATAACTTTGTTTCTTTGGGCTGGTTCCATGCCCTTAGTCAGAACTAAAATTATCGGGATATTACCTACTGCATCGGCAAGAACAAACACAGCAACAAAAGTTTTAACGAAAACAGAGAGGTTCACGATAGATATTATTTATCAAGGTTTATTAATAACCTAACGAGAACTCCCCCAGTTTCCCTTAACCCGTAGCAAGATTGAAATGGGGTGTTGAGGAAGAAAATTAGAAGAGAAAGAATGACAATTCCCAATACGGTTCGGCAGCAAAGGGTAGCTCTTTACCGATCACCCCCTCCTAAGGAATACCCAAAAATCTACCAAACCTAATTATGTTTTACCTGATGGAAATGGTTTCATGCTTGTCGGTAGTTACGTTTACCCAATTATGCCTAGATTTCAACTAACGGTTTGAGATAATCGGCAATAAATTCACCATACTTTTCTCTGATATCAGCAGAAAGAAACTTGAATCCACGGGTTTTTAATCGACAGTTAGATGAGCCACAGGCACATTCTGGAACAGCAATGGAAATATACTCTGTTGTCTCGTAATCCCATGTAATCTCACATCCAGAAGGAATATCAACCATTGCTATGAAATCATATGCTCCGAACTGATTATTTCTAACCCCTGTGTTTGGGCTACAAGAATGATTGATCAATCGTCCCGGCTCATCTAATTCTATATGCATGTCAAACTCTACCTGGAAAGAGTGATTAGTTCTGTCTGGTAGAAGCATGACTCTGCGTCCAGTCACGACTGTTTCACCCTTGGAGAAACTGCGGTTAGCAAAGACGCTTCTTCCTTTATCTGTCAGTTTCACTTTGACATCGGTTAAAATTTCTAAGTTCATAATTGTTTTTTTAACTAAATAGATGAGCAATTATGGTGGCGTTACTGATTTAAAGTCAAAATACAGTCTTCGTAGAAATCCTTGTTTCAAATGCTTTATTTTTTAAGTTCTAGATTACGAATTGAATTCCGATTCGATGCGGTTAATGCTCACAAGCGACACTGGAATATTAATTGGCTCGGTATCCGCATCTGAAAGCGCTGCAACAATCGGCTCGTTAACTTGTATTTCGCCATACTGCTCAGCGTCCTGAGATTTGCTCTGACCAAAAACCATTGCAACCAGCACAAGAGTTGCGCCAATCAGACCGCGTACTCCCAATTTCTCTCCCAGTAGTAGAAAAGAGAAACCCGCTGCGAAAATCGGCTCGAGCGTATACATTAGAGCTGTCTCGTAAGCGTTAACCCATCGTTGAGCCACTATTTGGAGAACAATAGTAGCAGAAGTATCAACCAAACCAAGATATACGAGTACTCCAAAGTCAGTACCAATTGCCTCATGCTCTCTAAGCAGATCCGGCGCTCCCCAGATTAAAGAAACTATCGCCATCACCCAAAGTTGGATCGCGGTGAGTGGCATTAGGGGGTGGCGCAACGTGATAGACTCAAGCTTGAGAATGTAGATCGAGTAGAGGAAGGCGTTGCATAACATCAACAGATCACCGATAACTATCTGTTCACTCTCCCAACACATCACTCCAACGCCAATGATGGCAATTCCTGCGGCGAGAAAAGTTTTTAGGAACACCTGCCGACCTAGCAGTTGCCCCAATAGAGGAACTAGGACGACGTTAAAACTGGCAATGAATGCAGCATGATTTGCAGAGATAGTCTCAAGCGCAACTGTTTGGAGGGTTAAGGTAGTAAAGATTACAAGTCCCAACAACGCTCCATCCCGTAGTAGGAGAAGATTAAGGAAGCGCAAATAGGGTGTGAAAGGCAGTGCCGCTATTGTAAAGCGGGTTGCAAATATTGCAGGCACAGAAAGATTACTGACGGCTCCCTTGAGCAGAGCAAAGCTCGTACCCCAGATTAGGGTGACGACAAGTAACACTGCTATACCCCAAGCATGGAGAGTTTTTGGTGATCTTTGAGAGTCATTATTTAATTCTATGGTCATTGAGCAGCATAACCCATTAGCAATTGAACTAAATTCTCTTTAGTTAACCGTAAAGAGGTTGACTAGAGTAAGACATATTAATATTTATTGTTTCGTCATCAGCGTAGGTAAAGATGAGGTTAGTACGCTTGAGTTGTTCCCCTAGAGGCACAACTCGATGAACAGTTTTGTTGGTTTTCATAAGGTAGCAATCTCCAACATTATGCCCAACCCGTTTAGCTAATGGTGTATCTAGATCACTAATTTCCATACTGTGGGGAACAAACTCCAGACATCCTCCAGCCTCTGCTGGTGGGCTTTCAATAAAAATAGCAAAAGCAAAAGCATAAGTATCGAGATGTCCGCCATGAACATCGCCTATTTTTTCGAGCCGATGGATTACATGCCTATCAAAAGGATCTGGTACTAAAGACACTTGAGTCCCTGCAATACCACAGAGAAACTCAATTAGCTGAGAATCGCGGTACAGATCCGGAATAATTTGTGAGTGTTCTGCAACGGCAATTCCTGAAACAGTGCTAAGATGCCTGGGAGTATTTTTCTCATGCTTCATGTTGAAGTCTCTTCTTCGAGAATGCTGCTCAAATATTTTGAGGACTTCTGTCTTCAAAATCGCAAATGAATCATCGTTGAAAAACAACGGTAATTTTACATAACAGTTGAGAGCAAACTCTTGGTGAAATAAAGCTCCAGCTTCTCGCGTCAGACGAGAATAGTTAGTAGTATTGAATAAATTGCTAGTATATTGATACAGACTATTCACTGCAAAATCCTTAAAAACTTAGACTGTATTTCACTTTTTGCAAAGGAGAGGGAATATAAATATTCCTGACGGAGGAGTGCATCAATACTAAATCAAAGATTTAGCGGTGCTTATCAGTGGTAGGTTTTAATTCCCTACAAAGAGTAATTCTGGGTTTTATTGTGACGAATCTATTCTTCATTTAATGCGGCATTATTCCATCCCGTAAAAGCCGTTCATTGTCTAAATTTAGCTGCGAATTTTTATGAATAAGCCTAATAATCCCATTGAAATTTAACAATTGTCAAGACCCAATGAACTAAATTTTTCCTGAATTTTCGGTAAGCTATTCCATAGTAATTAATATTTGGATGTTGACAAAAAGAGGCTGGTTCGCGAACCAGCTTTTAGTTAGTCTACAGCAATCCGGTAGCGTTGCTACTAGCATTTCCGGTAACCTCTCCAATCGATACTCTAGATCCACCGTAACTGATTAGCGATACACTGAAAGCGTCTGCGCTCCGCGTAATCCCTTACAAAAGAAAGGCAGAAGTACGTTCGCGCAGCGTGTCCGCTACTGACAAGGCAGAGGGTTGGGCTTTTACCTAGAAAAATCTGCCAGCCTCCGGAAAAATCGCCCCATGAAAAGTTGTTCTTTTTGTATACCAGTTGACAATTGGGGCGATTTTTCCGCTTCAACGTTGGCTCTAAACCCCTTACTTGTAATGAGGCTGGCAGATTTTTCAGTCTTTTGGTGAGACGGCAGAAGGTAAATGATTTTAATCCTTCAGGGGTGGGTTTAAAGCCCACCAAAAAAATAAAAATGTATTTCGAGACGCATAGCACAAGAAATACGGCGTCCTCAATTAAGTCCCACGTTTTTAAGCGTGGGTTTCCGTGACTCATAGCTGCCCTCAGCATAGCTGCCTTCTGACTTCTGAATTCACAATTGAACCAAGAAGCCGCTACTAATGTCAAATCATTCCGTCAAACTCACGTTAACTAAAAATGAATTGTGATCCAAATCTAAACAGCAACAGTATTGCTATATTCACAGCATTGGTGAAAGGTTAAAAGTTTAATACATTTGTCAATATACCCATAGGATGAAAATTTTGCCAAAAACCGTGATAGAAAACATCGTTTTTGGGTTAGCGATGTCAAAAGCAACGGATGTGCGCTCCAATCGCCTAATCTTTGTGCTGAAACCTCATTACAAAGATTAGTTGAATACCTTAGTTATTACTACATTTTCGGTATAATTTCTAATTGACAAAAGCCATCTTATCTCAACCTGTCACGAATGTATTCATAGTAGATATTATTTATCAAGGTTTTCTAAAAATCTAACTTCAATTTCCCCAGTGTCCTACATCCCGTAGCAAGATGAATATGAGGTGTTGAGGAAGAAAATCAGAAAAGCAACAAAGAAAATCTAACTTGAGCTAAATTTTAGCTCCAATGAATGATACGAAAAACTCACTGTTCGTTTTTGAATCTATGAAGTCTTATCTAGCCGCAGCTGTTCAAATGACTAGTGTGCCAGATCTGCAAAAAAATTTGGCACAAGCAGAAGATTTAATCGATTTCGCCGTACATCAAGGTGCGACATTGGTAGGTTTGCCAGAAAATTTCTCCTTTATGGGAGAAGAAAATGAGAAACGCGCTCAAGCCAAGGCGATCGCCACTGAATCTGAAAAATTTCTCAAAACAATGGCTCAGCGCTTTCAAATTACCATTTTAGGTGGAGGCTTTCCAGTACCGACAAACAGTACGGGCAAAGTCTACAATACGGCATTACTTATTGACCCTAATGGTGAAGAACTTACTCGCTACCACAAGGTACATTTATTTGATGTTAACGTCCCTGATGGCAACACCTATCAAGAATCTAGTACTGTGATGGCTGGTACCCAACTACCCTCTGTCTATTTCTCACCAGAACTTGGTAATCTCGGGCTTTCTGTCTGCTATGACGTGCGATTTCCCGAACTTTACCGATATTTATCACAAAAGGAAGCAGATGTCGTGTTTGTGCCTGCTGCGTTTACTGCCTATACTGGTAAAGATCACTGGCAAGTATTGCTACAGGCGCGTGCGATTGAGAACACCTACTATATCATCGCGCCTGCACAAACCGGACTTAATTATGCCCGTCGCCAAACTCACGGACATGCAATGATTATTGATCCGTGGGGAATGGTTTTAGCAGATGCGGGTGAACAGCCAGGAGTTGCGATCGCGGAAATCAACCCCGTGAGGCTGGAACAAGTTCGCCGTCAAATGCCTAGTCTGCAACACCGTGTCTTTTAGCAATGACTAAGAACTACTAGCTGTTTTAGCACATAAAATTAAAAACCGGGGAACCTAAGTTATACCCGGTTAAGTCATGCAAATAAGAGAATCCTCAGTTATGTAGGGACACATTACTACAGTGTCCCTATTTACTTATAAAAGATTAAACAACGGCAGCTTTCTTGGTAACGGCGTTCAGTTCACCTTTAGCATACTTGGCTGCAAAATCGTCTAGAGAAATCTGTTTGATCTTGCTGGCATTGCCGGCACTACCGAATTGCTGATAGCGATCGCTACAAACCTTCTGCATGTACTTAATCGAAGGCTTCAAAAAGTGACGGGGGTCAAATTCTTTTGGATCTGCAGCCAAAGCTTCACGGACTGCTGCTGTAATTGCCAAGCGGTTATCTGTGTCAATGTTCACTTTACGAACACCACTCTTGATACCTTTTTGGATTTCTTCTACAGGTACACCATAAGTTTCGGGAATTTGACCGCCGTATTTGTTAATTAAAGCGAGCAAATCTTCAGGTACTGAGGAGGAACCGTGCATCACTAAGTGGGTATTGGGCAAACGACGGTGAATTTCTTCGATTCGGCTGATCGCTAAAATTTCCCCAGTCGGCTTGCGGGTAAATTTATAAGCACCGTGGCTGGTTCCAATGGCAACTGCTAAAGCATCCACTTGAGTTTGCTCTACAAAGGCAACTGCTTCGTCTGGATCTGTCAGTAGTTGGTCGTGTGAAAGTTTACCTTCTGCACCGTGACCATCTTCTTTGTCACCCATACCTGTTTCCAGAGAACCCAAGCAACCAAGTTCACCTTCAACGCTAGCACCCACAGAGTGAGCTACTTTCACCACTTCACTTGTAACGCTAACGTTGTACTCGAAGCTTGCTGGGGTTTTAGCATCTGCTTCCAAAGAACCGTCCATCATTACACTGGTGAAGCCATTACGAATCGCGGAGTAGCAAGTTGCCGGACTGTTACCATGATCTTGATGCATGGTAATAGGAATATGAGGGTATGTTTCTACTGCTGCCAAAATCAGGTGGCGGAGGAAGTTCTCACCTGCGTACTTACGAGCGCCACGAGAAGCTTGCAAAATTACGGGGCTATCTGTCTCTAGAGCAGCTTGCATGATAGCTTGGATCTGCTCCATGTTGTTCACGTTATAAGCTGGGATGCCATAACCGTGTTCAGCCGCGTGATCTAGCATCAGCCGCATTGGTACGAGCGCCATATGATAGTTCTCCTAATGGTGGATATCAGCTCTGCTTGAGATAAGCGTTATATTTACGCTAATCTTAATACTTTTTTCAACTTATAGGAAATTATAACTATTGATGAGTGCTATTGTCTAAAAACTTTATGACGGAGAATTAGTAATTAAACCAGGAGTAGGGGCGGGTTTGATTCAGATAACTCGTGAGTCAACGCAATTGTCTTGTTAAACCCGCCCCTACAACTTAATTTATGGGTCGCCCGGGATTCGAACCCGGAACTAATCGGTTAAAAGCCGAGTACTCTACCGTTGAGTTAGCGACCCATGCGTTGTTTTCAGCAACCTCCCAATTGTAGCACAAACATCCCGAGTTTTGTAAAGGGGTTCAAGAAAAAATTGCTGAGAGACGTATACTTGTTAGCAACTCGCCTTTCGGTTGCACGACAGTTAAATTTTCTCCTGTATTAAGGGCGTTCCGGGGAGCACTCCAGGGTTCGAGACAATAGAAGTCTTTACCTTTCACAGTCCAAAATACCAGCGTCGAAAAGACCTGATCATAGTCAATCGTCAATTTCATCTGACGATTTGTGTCTGTAACAGAGGTGGATGTACCACTGAGTTGGCCAAATGCCACATCAATTTCCTCAGTATTAAAATCAAATTTGCCATCGAAGGAATGAATCTCCTTCGAGTTTTTTGCTTGGTACTTCTGAGATGGAATTTCCAACTGTAGTTGGTTTTTATCAAGAGCCAAAAAGTAAGGATGAAACCCCATAGAAAAAGGCATTGGTTCAGACGATAAATTTGTATACTGTTGCCTGATTTCTAAAGAGTTATCTTCTAACTGGTAGGTGAAAGCGACTTTAAAATCAAAAGGATAAACAGCTCGTGTTTGCTCGTTGCTGTTTAAAACTAAGGTTAGGCTAGCTTTTTCTTGAGTCACTGGTTCCCAAGGTAAGTCTCGGGCAAAACCATGTTGTTTAAGAGTGTACTGCTTACCATTATGGGTGTAAGTATCATCTGGTAAATTGCCGCAGATAGGAAAGAGAATTGGCACTCCACCTCTAACACTTAATTGAGGATTAGCAAGACGTTCCTTGTCTAAGTACAAAATTTCCTGACCTTCTACGGACCAACTAGTGATAATCCCACCGCGATCCGGTAAGACTTCAAGACGGGAACGATCTGTTTCTAGGAGAAGTTTATTCATAAGTTGTTGGTTGTTGGTAGGGGCAGGTTTAATTGTATAACTCGTCGTGTGGAAACGAAAAATATTGTGAAACCCGCCCGTACAGTTATTGGTTGTTGGTTGTTGGTAGGGGCGGGTTTAATTGTATAACTCGTCGTGTGGAAACGAAAAATATTGTGAAACCCGCCAGTACAGGTGTTAGTTACTGTCCAAAAGTACCATGAACAACGAACCACTGCTCACAGTTTATTTATCTTCAGCAAAGACAAAACGATACAATTCGCTCTTGTCAGGTTCAGGACTACTTTCTGCAAATTTTACTGCCTCATCGACAACTTGTTGCACTTGACGCTCAATACTTTTGAGTTCTTCAAGTTTTGTTAAGTTTTGCTCAACTAGATATGCAGCTAATTTCTTAATTGGATCGCGGGCGAACCAGAATTCTTTCTCTACTTGGGAGCGCATTTCGTCTGGGTCTGCTAAGGAATGACCCCGAAAACGGTAGGTAAGTGCTTCAATTAATGTGGGGCCTTCGCCTGCACGCGCACGGGCAACGGCTTCTTGCGCTACTGCTCGCACTGCTAGTACATCCATACCATCTACTTCTACACCCACCATATTAAACACACTTGCTTTCTTGTAGATCTCTGGCTGGGAAGTTGCTCGTTCGTGAGCCATACCAATTGCCCACTTATTATTCTCTACAACAAAAAGAATTGGCAGTTTCCACAATGCTGCCATATTCAACGTCTCGAAGAATTGACCGTTATTGCAAGCTCCATCACCGAAAAAACAGGCTGTCACTTGGTTTGAGGTTTCATCTCCTAAAACCTCGCGGCGATACTTGGTTTGAAAAGCTGCTCCAGCAGCAACCGGAATTCCCTCAGCCACAAAAGCATAACCACCAAGCATACGATGTTCCGCAGAAAACATATGCATTGAACCACCGCGCCCTTTGCTGCAACCTGTGGCTTTACCAAATAACTCTGCCATCACTTCTTTGGCAGGAACTCCTGCACTTAAAGCATGAACGTGGTCGCGGTAGGTGCTACAGACAAAATCTTCACCCGGTCGCATTGACCCCTGAATAACGCCAGAGGAAACGCCTTCCTGACCATTATACAAATGGACGAAACCAAACATTTTGCCTCTATAGTACATTTCGGCGCACTTGTCTTCAAACAAGCGTCCTAACATCATGTCCTCGTATAACCGCAATCCAACTTCCGTGGTTATTTGAGCAGTCGTTGTATCAAATACGGGTAAAGTACGTTCTTGAAGCATTATTTTCTAGGAGGTCGCTGTAAAACTTATTATTTTGGATGGAAGTAGGGGCGGATTTAATACAGATAACATTTGGAAAAGAGCGAATCCGCATGTCAAACCCGCCCGTAGAGGAGTATGGGAAGCAGAGGGTGTATGAAATAAAAATTATTACCAATTACCCACGACCCATTCCCTGTTTTTACACTACCAATGACAATAACGTGCTTTCTGCATATTTCTTAACAATATATCACTATACCTATTGAGATAGTTGTAATCACTACATAATTATGCTATATATTTGTTCTCTGGCTCCTAGAAAAAAACTAGGGCACGGTGTTTCTATCACCGTATACCTGAAAAAGTACCTTTTAACCAGCAGCAGGAATGTCAAGCCAAACATTGGAGAAAAGTAGATTCCTGCAAGCTAAGATGATTTATGCTGTCATTTAAGGCGTTGTTGGTACCGTATAGTGTCAATGGCAATATACATTTATAGTGTAAAGTCAACAGGTTATTATGGCACGGTTTTACAAACCTGGAATTCTCTAGGAGAATTAAGTTGATCGGGCTACAGGGGAAGTAGACTGTGCAAATTCCGCTAGATTATTACCGAATTTTAGGATTACCGTTGGCGGCAAGTGATGAACAGTTGCGGCAGGCATACAACGATCGCATCGTGCAGTTGCCACGACGCGAGTATTCCCAAGCGGCGATCGGCTCTCGTAAACAACTTATAGAAGAAGCTTACGTGGTTTTATCCGATCCAAAAGAACGTATTGACTACGATCAGCTTTATCTCGCTAATGCTTACAGCGCTGATGGTGCTCAAAATGCCACAGTAGCAGTATCCGAGCGATTGGAAGATGATCTAAACCGACAGACTCTGAATATTCAAGTTTCACAACAGGAATTAGTTGGTGCTTTACTAATTCTCCAGGAATTAGGAGAGTATGAGCTTGTCTTGAAACTTGGCCGCCCATATCTAATTAACCAAAATACTGTAGCTGGCATCAAACAGAATAGTCAACCGACGAGTGAAGAATCATATGTGTCAGCTGTTGAACGTCCAGACATCCTTCTCACCGTTTCACTTGCCTGCTTGGAATTAGGTCGCGAGCAATGGCAGCAAGGTTATTATGAAAACGCTGCCGTGTCCCTGGAAACGGGTGAGGATTTGCTGTTAAAAGAAGGATTATTTCCCAGCGTTCAGGCGGAAATTCAAGCCGATCTTTACCGACTGCGTCCATACCGAATATTGGAGTTACTAGCACTACCAGAAGAAAAAACGGCTGAAAGAGAACAAGGGTTACAATTATTACAGAACATTTTAGAAGATCGCGGCGGGATTGATGGTACAAAAGACGACCAATCTGGTCTAAATATAGATGACTTTCTACGATTTATCCAACAACTACGTAACTACTTAACAGTTGTAGAACAGCATGAGTTATTTGAGAGGGAAAGCAAACGTCACTCTCCTGTTGCCACTTACTTAGCGGTTTATGCATTGATAGCACGGGGTTTTACTCAACGTCAACCGGCTTTAATTCGTCAAGCAAAGCAAATGCTGCTCCGATTGGGCAAGCGTCAAGATGTACATTTAGAACAATCGCTATGTGCATTACTGCTTGGGCAAACAGAAGTTGCAACCCGTTCTTTAGAACTCTCTCAAGAGTACGAAGCCCTAGTTTTTATTCGAGAACATTCTCAAGACTCTCCAGACCTTTTGCCAGGTCTGTGTTTATACTTAGAAGTTTGGTTACAAAATGAAGTCTTTCAGCACTTCCGAGATTTAGCAAAGCAGGCAGCTTCCCTAAAAGATTATTTTGCTGACGAACAGGTGCAAGCTTCTTTAGAAGCTTTGCCTACAGATGCGGAAATGACGAATGAGTGGACTGGAATTAATAGCCAATCAATCAAGAATTTACAGACTACTCATTCGCGTTACCCCAGCAAAGGGGCCGTGCGCTCTCGACACCCCAACAGCAAAACCGATCCAAAAACGCCTCTAACACCAACTCAGAAAAGACCGGAATATTCAAACGCCTCGCCACTCAACTCTGCTCGTTCACCAACGCCTTCACGGCCTGTAACACCACAGCCGACTATCGCCACAGGTAAGAGACGCAATTTGAATGGTCAAGCTTCGGCTTATGAGCATCAAGGGCAAAAACCAAGAAGGCGTAGATCCAGTCAACCTGGTACGGGGCGTGTTTTAGAAAATGGTCGTGATTTTGTGCATCAAAGGCGATCTTTTGCCCGCACTTCAAAAGCCCAAACTCTGGTGGTGTGGAAAATATTTGCGTCGTTGGCAGGTATACTAATTTTGTTGTTTTTGACGACAACAACTTTCGGATGGATAAAAAATCAATTTTTCACTACATCTGAAGATAGTTTACGTTTGTCTGTACAGCTTAATCAACAACCAGTACCGATTCCCGACCCAAATAGCACTCAACTACCAATAGAACCTTTGACAGCAGAGACAGCAAAGGATGTCATTCAAACTTGGCTGTCCACTAAAGGCACATCTTTAGGATCAAACCACGACATTGCAAGTTTACAGAAGATTTTAGTAGAGCCAGCATTATCCCAATGGCAGACCATTGCCCAACAGGATAAAAAATACAATCGTTATCGAAAATATAACCACAGCCTCAAGGTAGAATCTCTAAATCCCAGTCAGACGGATCAAAATCATGTTGCAGTAGAAGCCTCAGTGACTGAGATCACCGAATTTTATGAGAACAGTCAGATAAAGAAAACTAATAGCGAAAAATTACGAGTTAAGTATGATTTAGTTAACACAGAAGGTGCGTGGCGTATTCAGAATATGTCAGTTGTAAATAAGCTTAGCTAATAAGTAGAATTCCGGAAAAGTAGAGATTTTTCTTGATCTGAGGAGTCAAGAGTTAGGAGTTAAGATATTTTAATTTCTAACTCTCAATTTCCAGCATTGCTAGTTAAGCCACTTTATTTAATTTGCCTAAATAAAGCAGAACATTTTGTCTATTTTCTTCTTCCTTAATTATATGAGCTAGATTTAATTGCAACTGCGTATAAGGTGAGATGGCGGAAAAATTTATCAAGCCTGGTCCTATTGGTTGGATGATTGGCGTTAGTGCCTTAATTTTATTTGGATGTAGCAGTTTACGACACATCCTGTTTCAATCTACCGCATATGACTTAGGAATTTTTGACCAGGCAATTTACTTAATTAGTCAGGGACAGTCACCGATTTCTTCTTTCATTGGATTTCACATTCTCGGCGACCATGCTGCTTGGATTTATTATTTCTTGGCTTTATTTTACAAAATACACCCTAGCGTTTACTGGTTATTTGGTGTGCAGGCAGTGGCTTTGGCTGTTGGTGCTGTGCCTGTATGGCATTTATCCCGTCATGCTGGACTGACAATACAACTTTCAGTAGCAATGGCAACAGTATATTTACTGTATCCATTAGTCTATAATATCAATTTATTTGATTTCCATCCAGATGTGATCGCTGTGCCAGCACTCTTATGGGCCGTGTTGGCAGCGAGACGCGATCGCATTGGCTGGTTTTGTTTAAGTATCTTCCTGGTGTTGGGATGTAAAGCTGTAATCTCTTTAACAGTAGTCGCACTGGGAGTCTGGCTGCTCCTGTTTGAAAAAAAGCGACTGTGTGGTGCGATCGCTCTGGTGAGTGGTATAGCCTGGTTTATCATCGCTACCAAAGTCGTCATTCCTTTTTTTGGTGGCGATTCAGCATCCGTAGAACGTCATCTTGGAAGATATAGCTATTTAGGAAACTCATTTTCAGAGATCTTCCAAAATGTGCTGTTTCACCCAGTGAATATCTTAGGCATTCTTTTGAGCAAACTTTTTTCATCAGATAACTTATTCTACTTAGTTTTGCTCTTAGTACCGGTCATTTGGGGGCTGTCACTGAAAAGCCTGGCACCTTTAATCGGTGCCCTTCCTTGTTTGGCAATCAATCTTCTAGCTGACTACCCGATGCAAAAAGATTTAATCCACCAGTATTCCATACCAGCCATCCCATTTTTATTTTTGGTAGCGATTGATACTCTAGCCGCAGGTCGGGGGTGGCTGAAAAGCAAACGAGGAATAATCATATGGTCATTAGTAGCATTTTTAGCTTTAGCAAAGTTTGGCTATTTTTCCTCAATTTATCTGTCATCCTTAGATAATTGGCAAGCCACACAAGATGCGATCGCCCAAGTACAAACGAAAGATAGTGTATACACTACAGCACAAATTGCTCCCCATTTAAGCCAAAGAAAACTGATCAGTTTGACAAGTGCCAACTCCCCACCAGTTGATTTAAATACCTTCCACTATGTATTACTCAATACTCGTCATCCCGGCTGGTCAAGTACTCAAGAGTTTGCGACTAACCTGTTAAATCAACTCAAAAATCAACCAGGATTTAACTTAAGCTATCAACGAGATGATGTATATTTATTTGTTAAAAAGTAGGGGCGAACAGCCCTCACTGTTCGCCCTAACAATGTGGTGTACCATCACTCCTCTGAAAACCGCTATAGCGATCATGTCGTCAGCAGTCAGCTAGAATGACTAACAAAAAAATTATTACAATTCTTTCGCCTTTGATTATATGCAGCGCATTTATCTTGTGTGCAGCTGTGGCGATGCTAATGTATCCTGAAACTTTCCACAAGTTCTTTTCCTCACCAATATCCCCAAGAGAACTACCACATGCATCCCATAGTTACTACTGGGATGTAGAACTATACGCCCGCAAGGCTTTGAATCCCAATTGTGACGCCTTTTACCCTCTCTGGCCGTTTATCATCCATACATTGTTCCATCCTCAAACCGTAGAACAGGCTGCACACGACTTTTTAATCATTGCCACAACTCTATTCTTTATTTCGACTATTTTGCTGTTCTGGATTTTCAAAACCGGATTAGAAAACTTAAACTTAGCTTTCTTATTAGTACTTGCTTATACTGTAAATCCTACGTCAATTTTCCGAGTTATCGGATATACCGAAAGCTTATTCGCTACCTTCAGTACTTTGTTGATCTGGATTTTTCTGCCTCAATCTAAACTTCATACCAACCTCAAACTCTTGTTGATTTCCGTTATTACATTCTTGATGGCTTTAACTCGACCAGTATTAATCCAAATATTATTCGCTAGCACAGCAACACTTATTACAATTTTTACTTTTGAATTCATACAGTTAAAAATATTTAATCGCAGTCAGTTACTAAATATCTTAAAAAAATACTTATATGAAGTAAAAGCAACGATCACTTTATGGGTATCTTCATTACTAGGATACTCAATCTATGGAAGCTTCTGTCAGAGAACGAGAGGTAACTTTTTCGCACCTTTTCTCGCTCAAAAATCTTGGGGGAAAAAATTAGGTATACATTTAGAATTCTTATTTATTCCCAAATCATTATTAATGGACCTTTTAGGACTTTATCTACCTTTAATTATTTTAGTTATAGCACTGACGTTAGTTTACTTCAAAGTTAAGCAGCGTGAACCATATATATATACTCCAAAATCTTGGTGGTGGAATCTATCAATCATCTATCCACCGCTACTCATTCTTTTATACACTTTCAATTTTATTAAAAATAGAAAATTTTCCATATCCAAGCAATTAAATAAGTTAAAAACATTAGATTTTACCTATACATTGTCTCAAAACTATATTTTTTGGTTTAGTGTATACTTTACAGCTATTCACCCCATCATCGTATTTTTCACACAGAACCGCCTATTTAGTATGGCAAGATTTGTATTTGCTCTACCTTTCTTTTTCCTAGCACTTGGATACATATATCGTTGTCTTCCAGGTAAAACAAAATATAAGACTCTCACATGGATGATTTTATTCTCAACTCTTGCTCTAATTGAACAATGGATTCGTTACGGTCAAAATAAATGGATTGGTTAATAGAAAGCTTGTTCTTCTTCTCCTTCTTACCTTGGCTTCCTTGGCGTCTTCTCTGCGAGACGCTACGCGTTCGTCGTCAGACGTGGCGTCAGCCAAGGCGGTTCATCCATCTTAAATTAACATTCATTACTACTAATGATAAAAAAAACTGGCAATATTAATACTTTTACCATAATAATCACCGCAAGTACCTTAATCTTATTCACTTGCAGCAGTGTAAAACATATATTATTTAAATCAAACGCCTTAGACTTAGGAATTTTTGACCAAGCAGTTTACTTAATTAGTCAAGGACAGAAATCAATCCCTTCATTACTAGGATTTCACATTCTTGGCGATCATGCAGCTTGGATTTTCTATCCTTTAGCTGTACTGTACAAAATCTACCCCAGCGTATATTGGTTATTTGCAGTGCAAGCAGTTGCCTTGGCATTTAGTGCCTTACCAATATGGTATTTAGCCAAACAAGCCAGATTAAAAGAAAGCCAAGCACTTGCCATAGCAACAGCTTACTTACTGTATCCACTAGTATTTAATGTCAATATATTTGATTTTCATCCAGAAGTCATTGCTGTACCAGCACTTTTAGTAGCGGTACTGGCGGCGAGAAGCAGACAAATTTGGTGGTTTTGTTTGAGTATCCTATTTGTGTTCGGATGTAAAGCAGTCTTGGCTTTAACTGTGACTGCGATGGGAGTCTGGTTGCTGGTTTTTGAGAAGCGGCGTTTATATGGTGTGATCGCAATTGCTAGCGGGATAGTGTGGTTTGCGATCGCCACTAAAGCCATCATCCCCTTTTTTGGTGGAGCTGTAGCATCTGTAGAACGTCACATTTATCGGTATAGTTATCTAGGACACTCGTTTCCAGAGATATTTAAAAATTTACTGTTCCACCCAGACATCATTTTGAAGACAGCTTTTTCGTTAGCTAATGTGGAATATTTAATTTTGCTAGTTGTACCGGTTATTTGGGGGTTTTCCCTTTTAGGAATAACGCCTTTGATAAGTACTATTCCTTGCTTAGCAATCAACCTTTTAGCTGATTACCATGCACAAAAAGATTTAATACATCAGTATTCTCTACCAGTCATACCCTTTTTATTTTTGGTTGTCATTAACAGTTTAGCAGCAGATCAGGGATGGTTAAAAAACAGAAGAGCAATTATCTTATGGTCGTTAATCGCCTTCTTAGCTTTAGCTAAGTTTAGTTATTTCGGCTCGAAATATCTGTCATCTCTCGATACTTGGCAAGCCACAACAGTAGCGATCGCTCAAATACATCAAGGCAGTATTCTCACTACAGATGAAATTGCCCCTCACTTGAGCCATCGAGAACTCATTACACTAGTCAATCCTGAATCGCCAGATGTTGATTTCACTAAATATGATTATATATTACTTAACATTCGTCATACTCTTTCATCAAGGCATAAACAATTAAATATTTCCTATTTAAACTTATTGAAAAATAATCCTAATTTTAAATTAAGTCTTGCTCGCACTGATGTTTACTTATTTAAACGTGCTAAGTTATCGTGAGCTATCCTGAATGAATCAAATAAAAAATATAAGTCGTCATGAATTATTTTTGCCACTATTAATGTGGTTGTCTAGTCGAGTGTTAATCTGCATTGCTATGCTGGCAATCGCACCTGTACTTCCATCTCCCTCTCACGTAAGAACTATCACTTACGGCTGGGATGTCTTTTTTGCTTGGGATAGTAGCTTCTATGAAAAAATTGCGACTTTTGGCTATGATGACTCACTTAACGAAAAGCCATTTTCATCAGTTGTGTTTTTTCCTTTACTTCCTTTATGTATCCGAGGCTTAATGACATTCGGCTTACCTTTTCAAGTCGCAGGTACCTTGATCAACAATCTCGCTTTTCTAGGAGCAGCGATCATATTATACGTTTGGATAAAAGAGCATCATAGTGTAAGTGCAGCACGGTGGACAGTAGCCGTATTTACGTGGTGTCCACTCTCTTTATTCGGTACGGTTATTTATGCTGAAGGACTATATCTTTTATTTAGTACAGCCGCTTTAAAGGCTTTTGATCAACAACAGTATGTATGGACTGCACTTTGGGGTACTCTAGCGACAGCAACACGTCCAACAGGAATTGCGCTTGTACCTGCGTTTTTACTTGTGGCTGGAATTGAACGTAGAGGGATCAAAGCTTATATTGCTAGTTTAGCCTCTGGTGGTGGTCTGTTTTTATTCAGCCTGTATTGCCAGATGAAATTTGGTGATGCTTTGGCATTCCTCCACGCCCAAAAAGCGTGGCGTCCCTCACTCGGGTTTGATTGGCTGCATTGGTGGAAGATGCTAATGCAAATTGTAGTCGGTACAACCAATTGGAAACATGGCTATATTAAAGACCCTTGGCATCCCCTGCTGTTTGCGATCATAGTTGGGAGCGGTTACTTATTATGGCGTTTCCGCAAAAAATTGAATGTTGCCAAGATAGTCTATGGCTTTACCTGCTTGGGATTATTCTCATGGTTGTTGGCAGGCGATCCTTTGACCAACGTTGTGATGATCTTTGGCGGTATATATTTATTATGGGTTTTACGTGCTGAAATCAGCTTGATTACTTTAGTCTACGGCTTTTGCGGCATTGGTATGTTACTCGTATCTGGAAGTACGATTTCCTTAAATCGTTTGGTGTACGGCATCGTGTCTGTGTTGATCGCATTAGGTTTACTGCTTGCCCGTCATCCGCGATCAGGACATGCAGTTATAGGCTTGTTCATCATCATACTCGCAAGCTTCTCCATCAGATTTGCTCAAAACCTCTGGGTTGCTTAATCATTTATTAACCGTCCTTGCACCCTCACACCCCTCTACCCTAATCACAACAATTTTGAGAAACTACGAAATATCTACAGAGTACAGACAATTAAAAACTTTGATAGATTTCAGTATTTCTACGGTAAATATGCATTCGTTATACTGTTATTAATGGTAGATGCGGATTTAAGGAACAGTCGCAAAACAGCAAAAATCAAGTTCTCAAATATCTAATAGCACAATTTTCTACTTATTTTTAGAAGTATAAATGAAGAAAATGATTACCTTTTTACTTCATATAAATTAGTAAAGTTCATCTCAGCGAAAAACTAAGTACACGTTAATCACAAGAAACTTTGTTAAACTGATTTCCGTCACATAGGTTACTTTCAACAAAAAGCAAGGGATTTCATGTTAAAAAGCTAACAATTGTATGAAATATTTCTTTAAAAAAAGCTATAAATATAAATAGTAAGATGAAATTTGTCAACTATGCAAGTAAGACTTTACATGAACAACATCAAATCTTTAAATTATTTAAGCAAGTAATTTGTCATGTAAACCTGTATCAGCTATGCTATCTTCTAAATTTCTGTTAATCTGTAATTAAATTTTCGAGATTACCAGAGAATAACTGCGTATCTAATATTTACAAAAACTGTGCTATAAAGTACTGTCATGTCAGTGACTGACAATTCCACGTGTGAAGGAGCCATGAAGTGGAAAACCATAAGTCGTTTGTTTGGTCGCAAGGAACACTAGTTGCGTTATTTGCCTTGGGTGGGAGTTTGGGTCTTGGCTTGATTTTACCTGTAAATCGAAATGCCTCTGACGCTCAAACCAGACAGGCTATAAATTCAAAAGATACAATCGCTCAAGTAGGAACAGAGCAGCGCATTGAGAAATTAAAGTCAACAATGTTAACTGCTTGGCAGGAAGAAGCAAAAGCAAAGGGAATCTCATATTCAGTACCCACACGCTTTTTAGGAGCAACTATTGAGCAAGCCAAACTCAGTCCAAAAGAGAAGGTAGTTGCTCTCACATTTGATGATGGTCCTTGGCTGGATTCAACGGCTAAGATACTAGACATCCTCAAAAAAAATAATATCAAGGGTACATTTTTTGAAATTGGGCAGAACATCAAGAGTTATCCAGATTTAACGAAGCGAGTTGTTGCCGAAGGTCACGTTATTGGCAACCATACTTGGCATCACTGGTATCACTACATGAATCCCCAGGCCGCTGCCTATGAAATTAATAGCACCACAGACCTGATTTATCAAACCACGGGTGTGAAAACTAATCTATTTCGACCACCCGGTGGGATCATGCGTAATGGGGTCGGTGATTATGCTAGAAACAAAAAGTATGCGATCATTATGTGGTCAGCCGATTCTGTAGACTACAGCCGTCCTGCGGTGCCAAGATTGATTCGCAATGTCATGCGAGAGGCAAAACCCGGTGGTATTGTACTGATGCATGATGGTGGTGGTAATCGTTCCCACACGGTGGAAGCTTTACCACAAATTATCAGTACTTTTAGGAAGCAGGGATATCGTTTTGTCACTATCCCAGAACTTTTAGAACTGCAAGATCAACAGCCGAATATGACAATAGTCAAAACGCCAATGCTAGATAAAAAGCCAAAGGTAATCACAGCGAAAAAGCAGTAATAGTAATTAGTTATACTAAAAACTAATATTGAAATTTGTATATTTACCTAAAAATAGAGCAACTTCATATCTCAAGAAGTTTCAATTAAAGGCAGTTAGGGTCAAAGAAACCCGGTTTCTTTAATAAATCAGGAGAAGCAGGGGAAGGAAAATCGGTTCTTGACCCTCTATCTTATCTCTATCAGCTATTCCATGACGAAAACGTATAACAGATTCGTGAAATCTTCCGAACAGAATACTCTGTCCGGAAGACTTCACGTTATGAGGCGGTTTTAATGTTTTTTCGCTACCTTTCCAACTTTAGTAACTGCCTCATCATGCTCTCAAGTTGTGGTTTGAGCGTGAGTGACTTTGTCTAATGGTTGTCCATTTTTGTCCGCGTTTATCCCCACCACTGCGTTGGTGAACCAGTCCTTTTGGGAGTCGTCTTGAGGGGCGGCTTCTGGACTTTGGGCTTCAGAAGGTGGAACCAATTGCCAGAACTTCGGTAAAAAGTCTTGCCAGTGTTGCAGAATCTTCTTCGCCTTTTCTGAACCAGTTCGTTCTGCATGAGATCGGATTAACTCTTGCAGTTGCTTCTCGCCAGCTTCTGTAATCACTCGCTGGAGTTTGACAATTTCCCGGTTAACTAATTCAGGGAAACAACCTTCTTCATCCAAGAAGTATGCCAGTCCACCTGTCATCCCAGCACCTACGTTGCGTCCTACTTTGCCAAGAACAACGATCGCACCACCAGTCATATACTCGCAGCAGTGATCCCCTGCCCCCTCAATCACTGCTGTGCCTTTGGAGTTACGCACGGCAAAGCGTTCTCCAGCTAAACCATTAGCAAATAGGACGCCTCCAGTGGCACCGTAGAGGCAGGTATTGCCAACGATGACATTTTGTGCAGAGTCATAAGTAGCATCAGCAGGCGGCTTGATCACGATTTCACCACCGTTCATCCCCTTACCTACGTAGTCGTTTGCTTCTCCTGACAACGTCAAAATCATTCCCGAGAGATTAAAGGCACCAAAGCTTTGTCCAGCACTACCTTGAAAGTTGAGATTGATTTGCCCTTCAAAGCCTTTGTCGCCATATTGAGAAGCAATCGCTCCTGCTAACCTTGTACCCACTGTCCTGTCAGTATTGACAATCTTTAATGTCTTGGTAACAGTAGACTGCTCTTGAATAGCAGCTTGAATATCGGGATCAGCGAGCAATTGATCATCTACAACTACGCCGTTGCTGTGAACTTCCTCGTGTTCTAACCAACTGCGGTTAGTGATAGTATCCGGTAAGTCACGCAAACAGTTCAAGTTCAGCGCCCGTGTCTTGGTAAGATGCACGTTTTCGCGCACTTTTAACAAATCGGCACGTCCAATGACTTCCTTTAACTCACGGTAGCCGAGGCGTGCCAGGAGACTGCGAACTTCTTCGGCAATAAAGTAAAAGAAGTTGACGACGTTTTCTGGCATTCCCGTAAACCTCCGCCTCAGTTCTTCTTTCTGAGAAGCAACACCAACAGGGCAGTTATTAGTGTGGCAAATCCGTGCCATGATACAGCCTTCAGCAATCATCGCGATGGAGCCAAAACCAAATTCTTCCGCACCCATTAATGCGCCCATTACCACATCCCAACCACTTTTTAAACCTCCATCTACACGTAAAGTCACGCGATCACGTAGCCCATTGTCCATCAACACACGATGTACTTCACTCAAACCGAGTTCCCACGGTGAACCAGCGTGTTTTATAGAACTAAGTGGTGAAGCTCCGGTACCCCCATCGTGACCGGAAATTTGGATGATATCAGCGTTTGCCTTTGCCACACCTGCGGCAATGGTACCGATCCCGACTTCTGCAACCAGCTTCACCGACACTTGTGCTTTCGGATTAATTTGGTGTAAATCGAAGATGAGTTGCGCTAAATCTTCGATTGAATAAATGTCATGGTGCGGCGGTGGCGAAATCAGGGTAACACCAGGCTTGGATCGGCGTAATGTGGCAATGTAAGGACTAACCTTTTTCCCTGGAAGTTGCCCACCTTCTCCAGGTTTTGCACCTTGAGCAATTTTGATTTCGATTTGTTTGGCACTCATCAAATATTCTGGCGTAACACCAAAGCGTCCTGATGCGACTTGCTTGATAGCGCTGCTGGCAGTATCGCCGTTTCGCAATCCTTTTAAATGCGGTAGTGTTGACGAGTTTGCGGAGTTGTCCACATCATCCAAGACTTTGTAACGCACGGGATCTTCACCACCTTCGCCAGAGTTAGACTTACCGCCAATGCGGTTCATGGCGATCGCCAGAGTTTCATGAGCTTCGCGCGACAAAGCCCCTAAAGACATTCCTCCGGTACAGAAGCGCTTGACAATCGCACTTACCGATTCCACTTCTGCAATTGGAATCGGCGATCGCTCTATTTGAAAGTCTAACAAGTCGCGCAAAGCTGTGATTGGTCTATTTTGCAGGTATTTTTGATAAACTTCGTAGTGGTCGTATCCGTTTTCTGTTTGCTGATTGCTTTGTACTGCCTTGTGTAAAGCTTTTGCCAGTTCCGGGCTGTTCATGTGATACTCACCACCAGGACGGTAGTTGACAAAGCCAAGGTTTTCTAGCTTTTTCTTCGTTAGTTCTGGGAAAGCTTTGCAGTGGAAAGAAAGCACTTCATCCGCCAGTTCCTTAACACTCAAGCCTCCTATGCGGGAAATCGTACCCCGGAATCCCAGTTCTAACAAATCCCCACCAATACCGATCGCTTCAAATATTTGTGCGCCTTGATAGCTTGATACCAGAGAAATTCCCATTTTCGAGAGAATTTTCAGCAATCCTCCTTCAACTGCTTGGCGATAGTTTTTCAACGCTTGCTCTAAGCTGATGGCAGAAATTTTACCACGCTCCATAAATTGTTGCGTTTTTGGGTCTAACCACCAATCGCGCACGGTATCCAAAGCCATATATGGGCAAATTGCAGCAGCACCGTAACCGATGAGACAAGCAAAATGGTGAGTACTCCAGCACTGGGCAGTATTCACCACTAAGGATGCTTTCATTCGCAATCCCTTCTTGATGAGGTAATGATGTACCGCACCCACTGCTAACAGAGGGGGAATGTAGGTGTATTCAGTATTGATCCCCACCTCAAGCCCTGAAGACTGAATGCGATCGCTCAATATGATAATCTTTGCTCCTGCCCGTACTGCTTCAGCTGCTTGTACCTGCAAAGACTGAACTGCAGCCTTCAATCCTTCAGAACCAGTTGCAATTTCAAACAGAGTTGACAACTCAGATGTGGCAAACTCCGACTGCTTTATCGCCTGCAAATCTGTACCACTGAGTACTGGCGATGCTAACTTTAATCTCCGGGCATATTCCGGCTTTGGCTGTAGTAAATTACCTCGCTCACCCAATTCTACTTTCAAGGACATCACCAAGCTTTCCCGTAAGGGATCAATCGCTGGGTTTGTCACTTGAGCGAAGCGCTGTTTGAAATAGTCATAAAGCAAGTGAGGTTTTCCTGACAGCACTGCTAAAGGAATATCATCTCCCATGCAGAACGTTGGTTCCTTGCCATCCATTGCCATTGGTTGAATCACCATGTCCACATCTTCTGTGGTATATCCAAAAGCAAATTGATTGCTGAGCAACTTTTGTCTATCAGCAGGGGTGGGGAGTGATTCTTTTCCATTCTCTGTTGCCCATTTCCCACTCCCCAATTCTTGGCGGTGCTGTCGCAACCATTCTCCATATGGTTGGCTTTTGGCAGTGCGCTGCTTTATTTCCCAGTTTTTGAGGACTTCTTGTGTGTTTAAATCTACAGCAATCATTTGCCCTGGACCAAGCCTGCCTTTCTCCATGACGTCAGCTTCGGGAAACTCTACAACACCAGCTTCCGAAGCGACGACAATGTAGTCATCCTTAGTAATAACGTAGCGTGCTGGTCTTAAACCATTACGATCTAAGGTCGCACCGACTTTCTGTCCATCACTAAACACTAAAAGTGCTGGTCCATCCCACGCTTCTTGCAGACCACTATAATATTCGTAAAAATCTATGATTTCCGGGTGATTATACAACTCTGGTTGATTTTGGTAAGCCTCTGGAACCATAATCATCAAAGCTTCCAACGGGCTACGTCCAGAGCGTACCATTAACTCTAGCACGTTGTCTAAAGTCGCTGAGTCACTATTATCAACGTGGACAAAAGGTTTAAGTTCATCAATGCGCTCTCCCCAGACTGGATGCGTTAAACTTGCTTCTCGTGCCATCATCCAGTTAATATTACCTAACAGCGTGTTTATTTCGCCGTTGTGACCCAAAAGTCGCATTGGCTGAGCCAGCGGCCATTTCGGCATGGTGTTGGTACTAAAGCGGCGGTGATAGACAGCAAAAGCACTCTTATAAAGCGGATTTTTTAAATCGTGATAAAAATCTCCCAACACTGCTGAACGCACCATGCCTTTGTAAACAATTGTGCGGTTAGAAAACGAGCAGATGTATAATTCTTCGGAATTGGGAATCGCTTTATTAATTCTGCGGCGGGTAATGTAGAGTATTCGTTCGAGTTCATCACCGCTTTTCTCATCTGAGGCGACAAAAATTTGTTCAATCTGGGGTTGATTTTCTCGCGCTTGTACCCCTAGTATGTGCGGCTGTACTGGTACTACTCGCCAGCCCAGTACAGTGAGATTCTCCTCAGCCGTGATTTGTTCAACTGTTGCTTTCGCTTTGTTTGCTGCTTCTCCATCCTGTGGTAAGAATATCATTCCCACAGCAATGTTTTTGTTCCTTGGGAGTGGTGTCCCAGCAAGAGCAAAGTCTTGTTGAAATAATTCCCAAGGAATTGCAGTCAAGATTCCCGCGCCATCACCTGAGTCTTGATCGGCACTACAACCACCGCGATGTTCCAAGCAGGTTAATGCAGCTAATGCCTTGACTACAACTTCACGATCCGCATAATTCTGACGGTGGGCAATAAAACCTACACCACAAGCGTCTCGTTCCTCCACTAACCACCTTTGCCCTTGATAGCCACTATCCGACAAGTTTTCTGAAACTGACTTTGTTTGTTGTTGATGCATTCCTTCGTTGTTCATATATCCCTGATTCAAGTGATGATTTTTGTAACTACTTGTAAGCAGAATTTCCTAATGCCGAATTTTTGAGAAAAAAAATTTTAACTTAGGTTTTTTTGTTCTTCCCATGTTAAAATTGTCCGGGGAATTTTATCCTCTGCTGGGTTAAGAAAAGTCCTGAGTCCTGAGTCCTGAGTCCTGAGTGTAAGAAAGAATAGTAAAAAGTTACTCCTTTGTCTTTTTCCTGCTCAGGACTCAGGACTCAGACCTCAGTACTGATTAGGGCGCTTGTTTCTACACAAAGAATCGTTCTCAGGCAGAGACAGCTAATGCCTCCGAAGCAAAAAAACTTGTGCCTTCAGGCTTAAATACTTTTATTGCTGGAATTGTCCTGATTTAGCGATAAAATCAGAGTATTACAATATCTACCCATTTGACAATTCCTATAATCTACTATTCTAACTTGCTCTACAGACTTTTACTGAGCGTTTGTTGTCAGTTTTTTGGCGATCAGCTAAACCTTACTTAAGTAGCAACTTTTGGCTTGGGATAAAAGACCTGAATACAACTTTGCTAACCAAAAATAACGTCCTAGTCTGATTTACGCACTGTACTAGGTAACACGCTTAGTGGTAACAGTAATTATCAAAAATTTTCTAATAAGTTCCACAAGTGACAAAATCCCACATATACATTATCACGTTTTCTGCCAAATCATATGTCATTGTTCTTTGACATAGCTTACATATTAGGTAGCCCCGATGAAATAAATACGACTTCGGATCAAGGCTATTGTTTGTTCGGGTGCGTTCATCTTTTTTCCCAAAAAAGTGAGGACACAGGAGATAGGAGTCCGAAAAATTTTCTATAGTAAGCGTTTAAAAACTTTGGGATCAAGCAGTCAAATTTAATCGTCGTATGTCATGACAATTTTTCTTTTGGAAACTCTGTCGTTAGGCATAAGGGTGAAGACTGTCTGTTAACTCCCAATTACTGAACGCGATACTTATGGTAAAAAAATACCCCAGCAGGCTCTTCAAGATTTTGCTACCCCCATTACTCTTTATAGTTATAAGCTTAGCAGTTACCTCATTTCCCGCAATAGGTAACGAGCCGCAGGGAGTAAACAAAATATCTGGTGCGGTCTCCTATGGTAATCAAATTTCTCTAAATGGTCATACATTCCCTGGTGCTTGGGCACAGAAACGTGAAAATAACTCTTTAAGTACTTTTCTCAGTGATGGGGCTCTCAGGCAATTTATCGGGGTAGATTTATTGAACACGAACAATCCACTCACACAACCGATACAGTGGTTTTCATCACTCTCGAAACCAGTCGTATTACCTAGCATGCAACTAGGCGGTTATCGCTATCTAGATCTGACTGATTTTGTGAAAACGCGGAGATGGCAGATACAAGCTGATGGTAAAAGTTTAGTAATTTCTACACAAAGAGCGCAAATCACAGATATTCAACAAACTTTTCTTCCTAAGGGTGATCACCTGAAGGTTAATGTAAATTTGACTAGCCCAGCGCCTTGGCAAATAACACAAGGGTTACCAGTAAAAAAAACTCAACCCCCAGATCCCTCTCCATCAAATACAGAATGGACAATAACCCTTGATAGCATCGCCGATCCAGTTTTGGTTGAACGTTATACTCCTCGTTTAGAACAACAGGAACCTGCAATTCCAAACCGCGAACCATTAATCAAACTTGTAGAGGTAGTTAATAATCAAACTAACATTCATCTCAGTGTTCCATTTGGTCAATCTCCCCTCGTTAGTACTTTAGCCGATCCCTATCGCCTCATAATCGATGTTCGACCGAATGCCTTGGTACCCAGAGATATTACTTGGGCACCAGGATTGCGTTGGCGACAACAGCTGATGAATTTAGATCAAGCAAGTTTTCCAGTTGTTTGGTTAGAAATTGATTCCCATGCCGGAATAAAACTGAAACCGATTTTGGCGAATTCCGACACCCTTGTAGGCACTGCCCCTTTGATTCAAACTGCACAACAATACTTAGCGGTAGCAGCAATTAATGGTGGTTTTTTTAATCGCAACAATCGCTTACCTTTGGGAGCAATTCGGGACTCTGTGTGGTTATCAAGTCCAATTTTGAACCGGGGGGCGATCGCTTGGAATGATTCCGGGCAGTTTTACATTAATCGTCTCACCCTGCAAGAAACTTTAATTGAGACAAATAATAACGTGCAATTGCCGCTTTCAACTCTCAATAGTGGCTACATTCAGAGTGGCATTGCTCGTTACACTCCTGTGTGGGGAAAGACTTATACCCCTTTAAGCGATAACGAAATTATCCTTATTGTCCAGAAAAATCAAGTGAGCGATCGCATATCAGGAGGCAAAGCAGGTCAAACTGCCATTTCCATTCCTCAAGATGGTTACTTGTTAACACTACGCGGTAAAGCTGTCAATAGAGCCTCGGAGTTACCTGTTAACTCTTTTGTCCGCACCGTCAGTTCCACTAGCCCCACAGATTTTAGCAATTATCCCCATATATTGGGAGCAGGACCGCTCCTACTGCAAAATCGCTCTTTTGTCCTTAACGCGAAAAGTGAACAATTTAGCAATGCCTTTATTGCCGAAAAAGCTATTCGTAGCGGCATATGCACAAATTCAGCCGGAAACTTGATGATTGCTACGGTGCATAATCGTGCTGGCGGGCAAGGACCAACCTTAGCAGAACACGCCCAAGTAATGAAGCTTTTGGGATGTGTGGATGCCCTGAATTTGGACGGTGGTAGTTCTACGAGTCTTTACCTTGGAGGGCAATTGCTTGATCGTTCTCCCAGTACTGCTGCCCGCGTCCATAACGGAATTGGCGTTTTCTTACCTGATAGCGGAGTCATTTTTCACCAGTAAAAATACACTACTAACTAACAATTGACTATTGACCAATAACTTTAAAGTTTAGTGTAAGTTGTCTGATTGCTTGATGAAGACTTTGTGTAGATCTGCATTTTTAGCAGTTACAGATTACACCGTAGGATTTGATGAATGTTATGTTGGGCAGAGGTGGTAAGAATTGCTAATTTTCACGGTTGCAACATCGCACCAGATCTTTCTATCAATGGATAAGAGTACTGATAGAAGTCGCGTTGCCGGGTTTCCCGAAGAATGCGAACTTTAATGAGTTTCTTCTGTACAAAATCATGTACCAAAACGAGGTAACTATGGCTCAAATTCAAGAAGCAACACAAGTTAACACACTACACCTACCTTCAGCCGTCACACCTAGAGGCGTCGCTGCAACTGAGTTGCGTCCTTGGGGTTCTTTCACAATTTTAGAAGAAGGACATGGATATAAAATCAAGCGCATTGAAGTCAAGCCCGGACATCGTTTGAGCTTGCAAATGCACCATCACCGCAGCGAACACTGGATTGTTGTCTCTGGTACTGCTAAAGTTGTTTGCGGGGAGCTAGAAGTGATGCTAAGCAACAATCAATCAACTTACGTGCCTCAGTGTACCGCTCATCGTTTAGAAAATCCAGGAGTCATTCCCTTAGTATTGATTGAAGTCCAAAATGGTGAATACTTGGGAGAAGATGACATTGTTCGCTATCAAGACGACTATGCCCGTGTAGAAAAGTAAAAGTAACTATAGTACGAGTGAAGCAGTGTTAGGAGCAAATTAAATACTTTTTAGCGTAACGACCTCATCTTTCAAATAAGATGGGGTTAAATTTTCTCTCGAATTATATGATTAAGTTAACTCAAGCAGCTGCTACTGAAATTAAGCGGTTACAGTCAAAGCAACAACTAAATATCTTGTTTCGATTGGCCGTCAAACCTGGTGGCTGTTCAGGGTGGTTTTACGATATGTCCTTTGAACAAACATTGAAAGTTGATGATCGCATTTTTGAGTGCAATACGGTTCAAGTCGTCATTGATGCCGAAACGTTCCCGTATATCAACGGTTTGACCTTAGATTATTCCGAAGATTTGATGGGGGGTGGTTTTCGCTTTGATAACAACAGCGCGAAAACCACTTGTGGTTGTGGTAACTCCTTTTCCATTCATGACAGGGAGTAAGCAATAGGTCAAAATTTTCATTTTTTAGTTTACCAACTAAAATAATCACAAAAAAAGTTTGACAGAAGTTGACAAACTAAGCTATAATCAGGATTTGTTAAAACTCCAAACAATAAACAGCTTTACGCGCTGTCACTCATGCCAACCATACAGCAGCTTATCCGTAATCAACGCGAACTAGCGCGTCAGAAAACAAAGTCCCCAGCTCTAAAGCAATGCCCTCAACGACGAGGTGTTTGTACCAGAGTATACACGACTACACCAAAAAAGCCTAATTCGGCTCTACGTAAAGTAGCAAGAGTCAGACTGACATCTGGATTTGAAGTCACGGCTTACATTCCAGGAATTGGTCACAACTTGCAAGAACACTCTGTCGTCATGATTCGTGGTGGTCGGGTTAAGGACTTACCGGGCGTAAGATACCACATCATTCGTGGTACCTTGGATACTGCTGGAGTTAAAGACCGCAAGCAGGGTCGTTCCAAGTACGGCACTAAGCGTCCAAAAGCGGCAGCAGCAAAGTAAGCTTCAACTGAATTATACAGTTGACTGGCATTATTACTTCAAAGTCTATGCGGTAGTGAATGTTCAACCTATTTATAAATGTTCCCTCAATTTGTGGATAGAGAACGAAAGCAGGCTAAACAGACTTACTTGGTTGAATTCAAGATGTTGAGAAAGTCTGAATTTTAAACTTTGAGGGAGACAATTTTCTGCCGAAAAAAAGCATTGAAAAACCATGACTTGATCACAGTAAGCAGGAAACAGCCTTCCACATATTGCTCAAACAGGCATAACCTGTGAGTCAAAGTGTTGCTTGGTCGAGAAACTAGGTACGTCTTTCCTCAAGTTAAAGAGATGCTTGGACGTCCAAGATGCTTTAAGCGACAGCAGCATTTTAACCTGAAGATAAAGGTATATAATGTAGTCGCCTTGTGTGTCTAATTTCAGGCAACAAGTTAAGAAAGTCTGTTCGGCTACTTTAGTAGACAATGAAGTTGTCCGATAGCATATAGTAGTACGATTTCGTTGCCAAAAAAGAACTAAGGGTTAAGTATGTCTCGTCGTGGTGTTATTCAGAAGCGCCCAGTTCCAGCCGATTCAGTGTATAACAGTCGCCTTGTTAGCATGATGATTAGGCGGATAATGCGTCATGGAAAAAAATCTCTAGCTGCACGCATTGTTTATGAAGCGTTAAAAACAATACAGGAACGCACCGGTGGCGATTCCTTGGAAACATTTGAAAGAGCAGTGCGAAATGCAACGCCTTTGGTAGAAGTCAAAGCTCGCCGTGTAGGCGGAGCTACGTACCAAGTACCAATGGAAGTGCGTACCGAACGGGGTACTAGCTTAGCGCTTCGTTGGTTGGTGCAATTTTCCAGGCAACGTCCGGGTCGTACAATGGCAAACAGATTAGCGAATGAGTTAATGGATGCTGCCAACGAAACTGGGAATGCTATTCGCAAGCGAGAAGAAACGCACAGGATGGCCGAAGCAAACAAAGCATTTGCACACTATCGTTATTAATGATAGAGACGCGACATTTCGCGTCTTTGATAGTGGGAAATACGAGTGCATCCACAATGAAGAAGACGGTTTTCCGTAAAGTATAACATTTTAACAAAGTGTAATATACAAGTATCATGAAACGAAACTTATAGGAGGTAGCTGTGGCACGCACTAACCCGCTAGAGAGAGTACGCAATATCGGTATTGCGGCGCATATAGATGCGGGAAAAACAACTACAACAGAGAGAATATTATTTTACTCTGGAATAATTCATAAGATTGGTGAGGTTCATGAAGGAACCGCTGTAACAGACTGGATGGATCAGGAGCGGGAACGGGGAATTACCATCACTGCTGCTGCTATTAGTACCAGTTGGAAAAATAATCAAATTAACATTATCGATACTCCTGGACACGTAGACTTCACGATTGAAGTAGAACGTTCGATGCGAGTGCTGGATGGTGTAATTACAGTTTTGTGTTCTGTAGGCGGCGTGCAGCCACAGACAGAGACAGTATGGCGTCAGGCAGAACGCTATAAAGTGCCCCGCATCGTGTTTATTAATAAGATGGATCGCACGGGCGCAAACTTTTATAAAGTTCACGAACAAGTACGCGATCGCCTACGGACTAACGCCATTGCTATTCAGTTACCCATTGGCAGTGAAACCGAATTTAAGGGTATTGTTGACTTGGTCAGGATGCGAGCATACATCTACACCAACGACCAAGGAACTGATATCCAAGACACTGAAATCCCGCAAGACATGCTTTCTCAGGTAGAAGAACACCGCGTCAAACTGATCGAAGCAGTAGCGGAAACTGACGATAACCTGATGAACAAGTACTTTGAGGGAGAAGAACTTACCGAGGAAGAAGTTCGCAAAGCTCTGCGTAAAGGTACAGTTGCAGGTACTATTGTCCCTGTGCTTTGCGGTTCAGCTTTCAAGAACAAAGGCGTACAGTTGTTGTTGGATGCAGTAGTAGATTACTTACCAGCTCCCAGCGATGTACCACCAATTCAAGGTACACTGGCCAATGGCGAAGTGGTAGAGCGTCACGCAGACGATAATGAGCCTCTGTCAGCTCTTGCCTTCAAAATTATGGCAGATCCATACGGTCGCCTAACCTTTGTTCGCGTATATTCTGGCGTTTTGAAGAAGGGAAGCTATGTTTACAACGCCACGAAGGACAAGAAAGAACGGATTTCTCGTTTAGTCGTTTTGAAAGCGGATGATAGGCTCGATGTTGAGGAACTTAGAGCAGGCGATTTGGGAGCCGCTTTGGGGTTGAAAGATACTTTAACAGGTGACACCCTCTGTGATGAAAGCTCGCCAGTCATTTTAGAATCGCTGTTCATTCCCGAACCTGTGATCTCGGTGGCGGTTGAACCCAAAACCAAGAACGACATGGATAAGCTATCCAAGGCTCTACAATCTCTCTCAGAAGAAGATCCCACCTTCCGCGTTCATGTCGATCCAGAAACTAACCAAACTGTGATTGCAGGGATGGGAGAGTTACACCTGGAAATTCTGGTTGATCGGATGTTACGAGAATTCAAAGTGGAAGCGAATGTTGGTGCACCACAAGTCGCTTACCGCGAAACAATCCGCAAGCAAGTCAACAGAGTAGAAGGTAAGTTTATCCGTCAGAGTGGCGGTAAAGGTCAGTACGGTCACGTTGTGATTGACTTGGAGCCAGGACAACCTGGAAGCGGTTTTGAATTCGTCTCCAAAATTGTTGGTGGTGTCGTACCTAAAGAGTACATCTCGCCAGCAGAAGCAGGAATGAAAGAAAGCTGTGAATCGGGGATTATAGCAGGATATCCGCTCATTGACGTTAAAGCAACGCTCATTGATGGGTCTTACCACGATGTAGACTCTTCAGAAATGGCTTTTAAAATTGCTGGTTCAATGGCAATGAAAGAAGCAGTGATGAAAGCTTCACCTGTCCTGTTAGAACCTATGATGAAAGTTGAAGTGGAAGTTCCTGAAAACTACCTTGGGGATGTTATGGGCGACCTCAATTCCCGTCGTGGGCAAATTGAGGGGATGGGATCTGAGCAGGGTCTTGCTAAAGTAACTGCTAAAGTTCCATTGGCAGAAATGTTTGGCTACGCTACTGATATCCGCTCCAAGACCCAAGGTCGAGGCATTTTCACGATGGAGTTTAGCAACTACGATGAGGTGCCTCGCAATGTGGCTGAGGCAATTATCGCTAAAAGTAAAGGGAACGCTCATTAGTCATTTGTTATAAGTCATGAGTCATGAGTTATTCGTTATTCTTCATTGGTAAATACATTGGACAAATGATGCTTACCGAAGGACTCTTGACACTAGATAAAGGACACTTGACAAAGGACACTTGACGAAGGACAAAGGATACTTGACAAAGGACAAAACAATTCATGGCACGCGCAAAGTTTGAAAGGAATAAACCCCACGTTAACATTGGTACGATTGGCCACGTCGATCATGGGAAAACTACGTTAACAGCAGCTATTACCATGACCTTGGCCGCTTTAGGTCAAGCTGTGGCTAAGGGCTACGATCAAATCGATAACGCACCAGAAGAAAAGGCACGGGGTATTACTATCAATACCGCTCACGTCGAGTATGAAACCGATAAACGGCATTATGCTCATGTGGACTGCCCAGGGCACGCTGACTATGTGAAGAATATGATCACAGGTGCTGCTCAAATGGATGGTGCCATTCTAGTAGTTTCTGCTGCTGATGGTCCCATGCCTCAAACAAGAGAACACATCCTGCTGGCAAAGCAAGTGGGTGTACCTAATCTGGTCGTCTTCTTGAACAAGGAAGACATGGTGGATGACGCAGAACTCCTGGAACTCGTGGAATTGGAAGTCAGAGATCTGCTGTCAAGCTATGAATTCGCCGGTGACGACATTCCAGTAGTCATAGGTTCCGGTCTACAGGCATTGCAAAAAATGACTGCTAGTCCCAAAACACCACGCGGTGAAGATAAGTGGGTAGATAAAATCTATGACTTGATGGATGCTGTAGACAGCTACATCCCCACACCAGAACGCGACATCGATAAGCCCTTCCTTATGGCTATAGAAGATGTGTTCTCGATCACAGGTCGGGGTACAGTAGCTACAGGTCGGATTGAACGCGGGAAAGTCAAAATCGGTGACACCGTAGAACTAGTGGGCATTAAAGCTACCCGCTCTACAACAGTGACTGGTATCGAGATGTTCAAGAAGAGCCTTGATGAAGGTATGGCAGGGGACAACGCTGGTATACTACTACGCGGTGTGCAAAAAGCTGATATCGAACGCGGTATGGTCATCGCCAAGCCAGGTTCTATTACCCCACATACCCAATTTGAAGGTGAAGTCTACGTTTTGACTGAAAAAGAAGGCGGTCGCAAGACTCCATTCTTCCCAGGTTACCGTCCTCAGTTCTATGTTCGGACAACAGACGTAACTGGTACGATCAGAACCTTCACTGCTGATGATGGTAGTGAAGCTGAAATGGTGATGCCAGGAGACCGGATCAAGATGACAGTCGAACTGATTAGCCCGATCGCCATTGAGCAAGGAATGCGCTTCGCTATCCGCGAAGGTGGTCGCACTATTGGTGCCGGTGTCGTTGCCAAAATAGTCAAGTAGTCACGCGCGAGAGTGAACAATAGATCGAGCAGAGGTGGTACAATACATCTCTGCTTTTTTAGGCAAATAGGTAAGTTGTTGATTGTTGCTTGTTGGTCTTTATTTGTTCTACTAATTATTAACAACTAACAACGGTAACTTCTTCACCAACTCATAACTCATCAGAACCAGGAAAATTAAAAATGGCAACGCTACAGCAGCAAAAGATTAGAATTCGCTTACAGGCTTTTGACCGACGTTTACTCGATACATCTTGCGAGAAGATTGTAGACACAGCTAACCGGACAAATGCCACAGCGATAGGACCAATTCCTCTACCCACAAAACGTCGGATTTACTGTGTGTTGCGATCGCCTCATGTGGATAAAGATTCGCGGGAACATTTTGAAACACGCACCCATCGTCGAATTATAGACATCTATCAGCCTTCTTCTAAAACTATAGATGCCTTGATGAAACTAGACTTACCATCAGGTGTAGATATTGAAGTAAAACTGTAACAGTTATTGAAGAGTGGTTATTGCTCAATGGTTATGGGTCATACATTACTAACAACCAACAACTGTAGTCCCGAATTTCATGCGAGTTTTTCACGGGACGACAAGTTTTATAGATTAAACCTATAGCCATTAACAACTAACAACTAACTCTGCCCTGAAGAAATATGTCTCAGGGCTTTTTCTTTGCAGCAAAACAAGATGATAGAATAAAGAAACGCTAAGCATAACAGCTATGTAAGTATTCAGCCCTAAGCGATCGGCTATAAGACTTTTAAGAGATGCGCTTCAAGGAGAAAGTTTACATGAATCCATTCAAAGCTAAGCGAAAAGTACTAATGGCTAAATACTTACAGCATAATAAATATTAAAGATTAAATTTATACCAAGGCAAAAATGACATCCTATTCTAAAATTGCAGTTCGCGAACTACCTCTGTTCCCATTATCAGAAGTGGTTTTGTTTCCAACAAGACCATTACCACTGCATATCTTTGAATTGCGCTACAGAATGATGATGAATACAATATTGGAGAGCGATCGCAGGTTTGGAGTGTTGATGGTAGATCCGGTAAAAGGCACGATTGCTAACGTTGGCTGCTGTGCGGAAATTATTCATTACCAGCGGTTGACAGATGACAGAATGAAAATGTGGACACTAGGACAGCAAAGGTTTCGCGTTCTGGAATATATTCGCGAAAAGCCCTACCGCGTTGCCTTAGTCGAGTGGATTGAAGATCAACCGCCAATGAAGGATTTGCGACCATTGGCTACTACGGTAGAACAAATACTGCGAGATGTGGTGCGTCTCTCAGTAAAATTAACCGAACAAAACATCGAACTGCCAGAAGATTTACCAGATCTGCCGATCGAACTATCTTACTGGGTGGCAAGTAACCTCTACGGTGTAGCCGCAGAACAGCAGGCTTTACTAGAAATGCAAGATACTGTGACTCGCTTGGAGAGAGAAGCAGAAATCTTGACTTCTACTCGTAATAATCTAGCTGCTCGTACTGTTCTCAAAGACACCTTCAATCAAAAGTTATGAGTGAGGAGTAAGTAAGAACCAGTTGCGTGCAACATTATTCGTAAGATTGCGGCAGCTTCCTGTCTTCAGAACTTCGGGACCTTCCCCTAACTAAACTGTAAAACATTGTAGCTACCAAATATTTTTAATAATTCTGTACGCTCGCTTAATTCTGCTAAAGCAGATTGCATTTGCGGTTCTGAGACATCAGCCTCCGCATCAATGAAAAATAAGTATTCTCCTAAAGATCGCTTTGTCGGGCGTGATTCAATGCGGCTGAGATTTATATCTAGATGGGCAAAAACTTGTAACGCTTTCACCAGCGCACCTGGTAAATTGGCAGGTAGACTGAATGCGAGCGAAGAGTAACTGGCTTTTTTGAAATCAGTCTGTAGGGTGAAAGCTTTATGAGTCTGACTTACGACCCAGAAGCGAGTAAAGTTTTCTGGATAATCGTTAATGCCACTGGCTAATATAGGCAGATTATATAGTTGCGCTGCTCTTTGAGATGAGATAGCCGCAGTTGTTAGATTATGCTGTAGTTTGAGCAGCGCTTCAGTTGTAGAGTTACTTGGAATCAGCTCTACAGTGGGAAGAAATTGCTCCAACCATCCTTGGCATTGTGATAGAGCTTGAGGGTGAGAATAAACTATTTTGATGTCTTCTAAGCTGGCAGCACAAGAAATTAACATGTGGGCGATTGGCATGACTAAACCCATCTGAATTTGTAAATTATTGAGCAGCCAGAGTGTGTCTAGAGTCATCGTCACACTTCCTTCAATAGAATTTTCCACAGGTACAACAGCTAGTAGTGCAGAATTGGCATCTACGGCTCCCAATGTTTGGGCAATGCTAGGATAGGGACATAAGATAGCTTCAACTCCAGTACTTTTTGTCAGCTGATTAAGATAAAAAATAGCTGCTTGTTCTGTATAGGTGCCAGGAGGTCCTAAATGTGCGATTGTGATGGTCATAGTTTGGTTTAACTCAAATGATTTGCACAAATTATAGTATTCCCTGAATAAATTCGAGGTGTAAAGGTGTAAAAGGTAACTCAACCCTTTTCTTTTTAAAACTCATTACCCCTCTTTAAAAAGGCTTTAACCGATCCAATCTCCTGAAAAAAATTTATAATAATTTAATAATTTAGATTTTTATCAACTATGCCTACTCGATTTCGTGCCTCTCTATCAGTTGAAATTGCTGTTCCAGAACAGCCGATTCCCATTCAATATTACTTGCGTCAGCCTCAACGTCTTGTCAATGCATTAATTGACCCTAGCCGTGTAAAATCTCTTTCTGAAGAAGTTTTTCGATTAAAAATGCGTCCTGTAAATTTTATGTCACTCAATATTCAACCTACTGTAGACATGAGAGTTTGGGCTTCCTCGCATGGAACAATTTATTTGCAGTCAGTAGGTTGTGAAATTCTTGGGGTTGAGTATATTAATCAGCGTTTCGCTCTCAATTTGAAAGGGTTTTTATCTCCCCAACAACTCAATACAGGCACTTGTTTGAAAGGACGAGCCGATTTAGAAGTGCAGGTGGATTTACCATTACCATTTTCCCTGACCCCAACACCAATCTTAGAAACTGCTGGCAATGGTTTACTTAAAAGCGTTTTGTTAACAATTAAACAACGATTGCTCAGCCAACTTTTAGCAGATTATCGTCGTTGGGTGATATCACAAACAGATGAAATCGTTCTTGACGAAGGAAGTACAGAATTACCAATCCTCAATCCCGAGTAATTATCAGCGCCTTGTTGTGAGAGTATGTAAGCGCTAACTGCTCTCCTTGATGAATTTGACAAGGACGAAAGGACTTACGATGCAAACGTGAAGGTCCATATTCATTTAACGCCTTCAAATGGCGTTGAGTACCATAACCCTTGTTGCATTCCAAATCGTACATGGGATACTTGGACGCCATACGCAGCACTAGATCGTCACGCCAAACTTTAGCAATAATGCTAGCTGAGGCAATACAAAGCGAAAGCGAGTCTCCCTTAACTATTGTTTGTTGTGGTATGTGTAAATCTTGTAATAACTGATTGCCATCAATTAAGCAAAGTGCTGGCTGCACTTTTAGCTTGAGAATAGCCCGCTTCATCGCTAACAAAGTTGCTTGCAAGATATTCATACTATCAATTTCGGCAGTGGATGCAAAACCAATTTTCCAGTCTATCGCCAATGCAGAAATTTGCTTTGCGAGCTGAGTTCTTCTTTGAGCGGACAGCTGTTTACTTTCTTTAATTTTAGCTGCAATAAGCTCTGGCAAAGCCCTATCTGGTAGGATCACAGCCGCCGCAACTACAGGACCAAAAAGAGCACCCCGTCCCACTTCATCAACACCAGCCCAACCTGAAATACTTGATAAAGAGGATAACTCCAGCCAATTGGATTGTGTTGGAGGTGCTAGCGACCTGACAAAAGAGATGTGCTCTTTGTGAGTCATTTATTTATGAGATGAAGGAAAAAGCAAGTTTGAGCCGAAGTTGGAAGGAGGAAGCAGCGAAGTTGGATCAAGGAATGTTGGGTAATTCTAGCCTCTTCCTTCTTCCATAATTTTAATCATGAGCTTCTACCTTTTCCTTTGGAAGAGGAATAAAAAAGCAATCATTTGTATTCTTTACCAAAGAAAGGCAGAGGGCTGAGGGCAGCTATGCTGAAGGCAGCTATGCTGAAGGGAAGAATTTATTTTCCATCTGCCACTCGGGTCACAAGCCCCTGAATTTCTTTATGAAAGGTAAAAAAAGATGTATTTCGAGACGCGCAGCGCAAGAAGTACGGCGTCCAAATTAAATCCCCTAAAATTTATTTATGGGGATTCCTTCAGCATAGCTGCCTTCGTACTTCTGCCTTCTTAAGTTGCTCCTCATCCAACTTCGCGGTCATTCACCTGTATCTGTAGCCGAGGAACGACGGCGGCGACGACGGTCTATTACACTTGAAGAGCGGCTTGCCTCAACTTCATACTGCATATCATCAGACTTTGATTCCTCTATTAGATTTTCAGCTAAAGGTTCGCTTGTCGGATCAGCTGTTGGTGTATTTGTAGTTTCCTCAGTTAATGATGATGTAACCTCACTGGCAGGAGCAGAAGCTTGTCCGGGCAAAGTGATGTTATAAATCACAGATTTAGGGTTTTTGACTTCCCGATTCAATTTAATTGAAGGAGGAATACCCATTAGAGCATAAACATCCTGTTCTTTGGGTGTCATTTCTACAGAAACAATCTCTGGCGGTTCTACCACTGGTTTAACTGGTTCAACCTTGGTAACAACTTTGCTTCTTTCTCCTCTTTCAGCCCAACCCACTTTGACTATACTAGGTAAAGATACCTCTGATACTGCTTCTAGTTCCGTATCAGCATCTAGTTCTATGTCTGGCTTGTTAACAAAAGATAGCGAGTTAGTAGCAAGCTGTGGCTCTTCTTTACCATTTCCCCCATTTACCCTCATCTGACTGAGCCGACGGCGCTTTCGATTATTACCAAGTTCGTGATAACTAGGATGATTATCCAATTTTAGATCGCTATACTCAGTATCTGTATCGTATGCTTCCCCAAATTGTTCATAAGTTTCCCGTTGTTCTGGTACGCGGGTTACTGGCAAACGAGGTTCTTTTTGAGGTTGAGGCACAAGACGCTCGGGCACTTCTGCTGGTATTGGCAATCGGCTTTCTGTTTCTCCAGGTAAATGGACAATATGCCCCAAACCACCACAGGTAGGACAAGTGTGACCAAAAAGTTCGTATATATTTTGACCTTGGCGTTTCCGGGTAAGTTCTACTAAACCCAGTTCGGTTAATTGGGCAATTTGAGGACGAGCTTTGTCTGCTTTGAGTGATTTATTGAAATGCTCGAGAACGTGTAACTGATCGCGACGCGATTCCATATCAATGAAATCTACGACAATAACCCCAGCAATATTACGTAACCGTAATTGACGGGCAATTTCTGTTGCCGCCTCGCAATTCGTCCATAAAACAGTTTCTCTAGCTGTAGCCGATCGCGTAAAAGAGCCAGAGTTAACATCAATGACCGTTAGTGCTTCCGTTGGCTCGATAATAATGTAGCCACCCGAAGGCAAATCGACTCGTGGCTTCAACGCTTCTCGAATCGCAGCATTGATCCGGAAGTATTCCAAAATTGGCTGGCGATCACGATGATGGTCGATCAACAATCCTTGTGGAGTTTGTCCCCCACTCCAGTTCTGCAAATACTGTTTGACTCGCTTCAAACCAGTACTGGAATCCACTACAATTCGATTCACATCCGCGCCATACATATCCCGCAGTACGCGCTGTATAAAATCATCGTCTCTATTCAACAATGCTGGGGGACGAGTCGATTGGGCTTCAAGCTGGATTGTTTCCCATTGCTTTTGCAGCGCTTCTAAATCTTCGATAATCGCTTCTTCGGGTTTGCCTTCTGCCTCAGTGCGAACGAGTAAACCCATCCCTGCCGGTTTGAGCAATATTGCCAAAGCACGCAAGCGGTTCCGCTCGCTTTCACTTTTAATTCGGCGTGATAAATTGACACCTCGTCCGTAAGGCATCAATACTACGTATCTTCCCGGTAAAGTAATGTTACCTGTGAGCCTCGGTCCCTTAGTCCCGGTTGGCTCTTTCATGACTTGCACTAACACTTTTTGCTGTGGCGTCAATAATTCCGTAATTGCCGCCGCTGTGCGCTTCAGTTTTAGTGGTCCTAAATCTGTGACATGAATAAAGCCATTCCGCTCTGGGTCTCCTATATTTACAAAAGCCGCATCTATCCCTGGTAGTACATTTTCGACAACTCCTAGATAGATATCCCCAATTTGGTGATGACCCGTGGCGACAACGAGTTCCTGTATTTGATCTTCAGAAAAGACTGCAGCAATTTGATGCTGCTCTGCTATGATGATTTGTTTTGGCATTCAATTTCCTCAAAAATTGGCAGCACAGTGTTGCTTTGGGAGTTTGTTATTCAAGAACGCCCCTACAAGCCCAAATGTACCGATCATAAAAATTGCTAATCAAGAGCGGAATTGCACTGTGATTGCGTTTACACGCCTGATTATTCCAGAACGGCGGCATATTATTTAAGCAATTAAATCTGACCACCGTGGTAGATTTTTGTGACAACGCCTTTACCACCTTATAATTTAGCAAAGAGCAGTTGTTGTAAAAAGCATAGTGTTAGAGAATCTGACACAGCGTATTATTGATTAATGATTCACAAGCTAGCTATAAACAGAGAGTGTTTTTTATCTGCCTCAATTTTTCACAGGAGAAAATCCTAGAAATACCACTCTAATATCTTTGCTCTCGCGCCCTGATTTCCAGGGTAGTGAATCAAATCACTCAATGCAGCGCTCTTAAAATTTCCCTTCTTCCCATTCTAACGCAACCTTGTTAAAAATCAATTCCTTGGAATATGCAATTAGAGGGCAATGAAAACGTAAACTGCCCTCAAGGGATTAGACCCCTAAAATTAGCCGGTTGCGGTGGATGTGCAGCAACTGAAATTCTGCACCTGCCACGCTCTCTAGCATAAACAAGATTTGTTCGGGACGCAACACCATGCCATCGTTCCGACAACTACCTACATAACGTAGGATAACTGCAGGTTGGCTGAGCAGCTCCTTAAATTCTAACTCAAACAAGCGATCGCGCAGATTTACTTGCTGGACTTTTCCCGACTTGGTAACTTGTTCGTACCAAATTTCATCTTTGAGTCTAATTGTATCAACCCAGCTTTGCCATTGTGCAATTGTTGCTGTCTCAACACAAGCCACCGTAATTAAATACTCCGCAGCCGCTAAGACTTGACTTGCTGCAGGAGCTTTCAACAATAGTGTTTCTATATTATAGATGGGGATGTCTGCTGGTAGCGCCTTTGCCAGTTGTTTGTGAAAAGTTTCCTCATCAACAAGTTGAGTTAACTCAAAATCGACGATTTCACCGCTACTGGTAGATCCTAATGACAAAGCATTGGCAATAGAAATGCGAGGAGTCGGATGAAACCCACCCGTGAAAGAAACGGGCAAGCCCGAACGCCGCATTGCTCTATCAAACAATCGCATCAGATCCAAGTGGCTGACTAAAGCCATTTCTCCAAGCTTACCAAAACTAACACGCACTCGTTGGGCTTTTGTTGTGTTGGGGACAAATTCACCATTAAATTCTGGAATCGGCGGCGGTGGAATCACAACATTATGACCAAAGTCAGTGCTGCAAACGCCACAGTGAGAACAACTTTCAAACGAGCAATCCGCTACTGTTGCCGCTGACAATGCGCGTTGTAAGTCTTCCTTCAGCCACTTTTTATCAATACCAGTGTTGATATGGTCCCAAGGTAAGGGAAGATCGAGAGAGTGGGAGTGGAAAAGTGGAGGAGTGGCATAAGTTTCTTCAAGTCGCCCACTCTCACCCTCTCCCCCTCTTCCCATCTCCATGACGTTCCACTCGCCGTTTTCAACCAAGCGGTACTTCCAGTCTAATCCTGCTTCGGCAATAGCTTGCTCCCAAGCTGTAAAAGCCTTATTTATATTGTCATACCAGGCATCCATGCCAGCACCCAATTCCCACGCCCGATGTAATACGGTAGAAAGAGTGCGATTGCCTCGTCCGATAAAATCTTCCATTGCCGAGATCCGGACATCGGTGAAATTAACCTTCGCTCCTTTGAGTCGGCGGAATGCTTGCCGCAGTAATTCTTGCTTGCGCTTAAACTCCTCAGTAGAAACCGAGTGCCACTGAAACGGCGTATGCGGCTTGGGCGTAAAATTAGAGATCGTTATATTAAACAACAGAGATTTTCTACCCGAAGACCGACACTCGCGCTGTAGCCAGCTCACTGTTTCCACAATGCCCAACACATCAGCATCGGTTTCTCCTGGTAAGCCGATCATGAAATATAACTTGATTTTATCCCAACCTTGTTCCCAAGCTGTTTTTACACCTCTTAGAAGTTCAACATTTGTCAAACCCTTATTCACAATGTCCCGCATTCGTTGGGTTCCAGCTTCTGGAGCAAAGGTTAATCCACCTTGCCGCGTACCGCCCAGAATATTAGCAATATTTTCATCAAATCTATCTACCCGTTGACTCGGTAGAGTCAGGGTAATGTTCTCATTTTTCAACCGATTTTTGATTTCCATCCCGACTGCTGGTAGGGATAAATAATCAGAACAGCTTAGGGATAATAAGGAAAACTCATTGTAACCAGTTTGCCGCATTCCCGATTCTATGGCTTCAATAACCTTTTCTGGTTCCACATCCCGTGCAGGTCGAGTCAGCATTCCTGGTTGACAAAAGCGACATCCACGAGTACAACCGCGTCGAATTTCAATCGTCAGCCGATCATGTACTGGTTCTATATAAGGTAGCAACCCAATTGAGTATGCTGGTATTGGAGTTGCCACCCGTCGCAAAATTTGTTTTGGCACATCTGGACGGTTCGGATGAACTGAACCATCTTCTTCCATGTTGTAAAATTTCGGAACATATACACCTGGTACTTGTGCCAAATCTAACAACAATTCTTCTCGGCTCAATCCGTTCGTTTTGCCTTCCTCCAAAACCAAGCCAATTTCTGGTAGCAGTTCTTCACCGTCTCCCAGTACGAAAAAGTCGAAGAAATCGGCGTAAGGTTCAGGGTTAGATGTCGCCGTCTGTCCACCCGCAAAAATTAAGGGAAAAACTGGAATATCTGCTATATTCTCCCTCTCTCCCCCTCGCCTTGTTTCCCTCTCCTTCTCTATTCTGTTTTGCCAAGTTAGAGGTATTCCCGCTAAGTCCAACATCTCTAAAATGTTGGTTGCTCCTAGTTCGTAACTCAGGCTAAAGCCCAAAATATCAAATTCTCTGAGCGATCGCCTTGACTCTACTCCAAACAAAGGAGTGTGTGTCTCTCGAAGTTTGTGAGCAAAATCTGGTGCTGGTAGATAAGCGCGATCGCATAACTGGCGCGGCTGAGCATTCAAAATGTTATACAAAATGATATGCCCTAAATTAGACGCACCAACTTCATATATTTCTGGGTAAGTTAATGCCCAGCGTATTGTTGCCTTGTCCCAAGGTTTGTGTACTGCTAGGAACTCGTTACCTAGGTAACGAGCTGGCTTTAAAATATCCTGTGTGATTAATTTTTCAACTGCAACAGTCACGCTTGCTATCTTTTAGCTACTTTAAATTATTTAATCACCTCCAACCTTAGCATTTATTTAGGTGTTTCCTAACAACTGATTGTTTTTACTCAAAAATTGTTAGCATTCAGCCGTTCCAACAACAACTATCAATATATATGACCTGTCAGTATTAGGTAGTATGTCTGAAGGTATACAGTTTGGAGACTGAGCCGCTGACCTTTAAGATGTCTATAGCTCCTTACTCTCCAAAAATGTTTTAAGCATATACTCTATGTATGTCTCCCACAGAAAGACAAGCGGCTTCAAAAGCCGCTTGGTTTGCAAATATCTGCAAGACCCGATCAAGTTGAGTCAATTCAAAAATAATTTTAATTGACGGGTTCACACTGCAAAGACTGAAGCCCCTTTCCAATTTCTGAGCGAGTTTAAGTGCAGACACTAATGCCATTAAACCAGCGTTGTCTAATGATTCTACTTGCTCTAAATCTATTAGCAAGACCGTATTTTGGTTTTGTGTCAACGCTTTTATCAGATCTCGCTCGAATTCTAAGGCATTTGCGGCATTTAAGGTGCCTTGAGGAGAAATCACTGTAATTTTTGGAAAGGAGAGTACGGATTGCATCTTTAAATCCTATTAAAGTTATTGAGCTTTATACTTAGATGTATGTAAGCTAGGAGCTATCAGGAGTTAGTAGTCAGCTATAAAGAGGTTGTATGAACATTCAACAAGCATTCTTCATTTTGACAATTAGTATATGCTAATAGCTAAGGGTTGAGTGCCTACAATGTATTTGACCATAATCTGTTTTCTCTGAAAACGCCCATTCATACTAAATCTCTTTGCTAAATCTTTATTTCTATAGTATTTTTATTTAAAGATTGTCATAGTTTTTAGAAAAACAGTCTTAAACTATACTTTTTTCTATCTCTGCTACAAAAAAGTTATTTTAGATAGTAAAAAGAGCGGACGATGAGTTACTCGCTACATTGGAAACCGTAGTTGTGCAATATTCTAGCTCATTTGTAGCACTACTGCTTTTAGGATAGTTTTCTTTGTGATCACGGCGAGAAACAACAAGAACTCTCCTCTCTTTTAACAGAGAGATGATACTAACTCAATATTTGTTGTATTTAAGTATCTTTAACTTTTTTTTAGTTTAGTGCTTTTTTATACAATATCAATGATTTTCTAAATAGTTGTATGACTTAATAGTGAATCATAAATCCAATTTTTTTGTGATCTAGATCACGGTTAACCTGATACTTGGATCACGCTTGATCACAAACTTTACATTAGATAATTGATACTTGAATATGATTTGGTTTGTTCCCTATGAGAACTAGATACGCTATTCGTCAATTGGTAGAAAAAGCTCTTGATATCAAAAAATTAACTCCTGAAATAGAAAATGAAATAAACTCAGAACTGACCAATATGGGTTACATTTCTGACGTTGACTACGAAGCGTTAGAACTATTAATGGCTGAAATGGATGCTGGACGAATTCAGTTGGTTGCAAGCTTAGGCTTGGGATAGTGATGGGCAATTGATAAGGCTTGTACTGACGCCCGCGTTTATTGAAGAAGTACGTCAAGTAGTTAAACTAAAAGTTAGGTAATAGTACTGTTATCCTGACTGTGCAATTGCTGTTAGGTTTATATGTTGCTCTATAATCAAGAGTAATCTCATTCATTTTTAGTTCTTAAATTCCATTGATGTCTGAAAGGTGAATGTCGAGCATTGCATTGGTTTTGCACTTTCTTGAAACCTAAACTTGCCTTCTATAAACAAAATAAATTTGATCTCCTATTTTGACTTTATAGTTTTCTGCAAGTTATGCAATCAGCTAATGAAGACTCTCTGTCAGCCATGCTGAGACTTTTTGTATTATTTAGCACGACTTGTGCTAATTATGTAAATATTTAGCCCAGAGTGTTTCGCTTGCTACAAGAAGCAATTTCTACAAATTTTCATAGATTTAAGGGTTCATCCCAACCTCCCGCTCTCACTGAAAGAGCGTGGACTTGTGTCAGCGTGCCAAGAAGAATTTTTCATTCCGCGCTTGCGGCACGAGCAGAAATTTTCTTACTCCTGGCATTTAGGTTGAGATGCTATACAATAAATTAATAACTGTTAAGCAACTGCTGGACAGAATTTCTGTTGTCGTAAATCAAAAACAAAAGAGCAAAGATCCGTGTCAGTCGAAACCATTGAGAAGCGTTCAACAACCCGCAAGCTAGCGCCTCAGTATCGCGTTTTGCTCCATAACGACACATACAACTCTATGGAGCATGTGGTTGAGGTTCTATTGACTACTGTACCGAGTCTCAGTCAGCCTCAAGCTGTTAGCATTATGATGGAAGCACATACTAACGGGTTAGCCTTGGTTATTGTTTGTGCTCTGGAACACGCTGAGTTTTATTGTGAAACTTTGAAAAATCATGGTTTAACCAGCACAATTGAACCAGATGAATAAGCTGATGGGTACTAATGGCTAATTGCCTATTGCTAATCGCTTTACTACGATAGCAAGCGAGCTATGAGCAACCCTTATGAAAATAAACCTCAGCCGTCTAGCGAATAGCTCTGCCCCAATTAGGCTGAGCTTCTTTTTGCTTAATTTACTGTTACTGTGGTTACCCCTAGCTATACCAATATACTTACTACAGAAAGATGCCAATTTAGTTACTATTTTAACAATTCCACTTCTGTATGCAGAGTTTATTCTCTTACTTAGGCTCTGGGGCAAGTACGTTTATCAGCAACCTCAGATACTTCAGCATTACGGGTTAGAACTAACATCGCACAATCGTGTGGATCTGCTGCGTGGTTTAGCTCTTGCGTTAACTATCGTTTTGATGCTATTCGGAGTTGAGGGATTGTTGGGTTACTTGGTATGGCAACAACCTAAAGTTTTTTTATTGAGAGTGATTTTAGAGGGATTAGTTGTCAGTTTAGGCTACGGATTTGCTGAAGAATTGTTGTTTCGTGGCTGGCTGCTTGATGAGTTACAGCGAGATTACAGCCCTACTAAGGCACTTTGGCTAAATGCCTTTTTGTTTGCTGCATTACACTTTATTAAGCCTTTGGATGCCATCGTTCACACACTACCTCAATTTCCAGCGTTAATACTGCTGGGGTTAACACTAGTATGGGGTAAGCGTTGGCGTAGAAATCGTCTCGGCTTACCAATTGGGCTGCATGGTGGTTTAGTGTGCGGGAATTACATTATTAATGTTGGAGAATTAATTAAATACTCTGGTCGGGTTCCTGAGTGGGTTACTGGTGTAAATAAAAACCCCTTAGCTGGAGTGATGGGGTTAGTGTTTTTGGGTTTACTAACTTTGTGGATGAAGCGGCGTAAACGTACTGACACCGTGATTAATGATCAGCAATACAAATGAGCCTTTTGACAAATGACGACTGACGCGCTCATCCCATTCCTGAAAGTGATGGGATGCGCTTAATCAGCCCTTTTTGGTCAAGTCCTAACACAGAAGTATAAATTTAAACAATTCCTGTTTAACTTGCTTAGACGCGCAACAAAGCCTGTTCATCAGATATTGCCTCCTTTACCTCATATGGTTTTTCTATGCCTAGTGCTAAATGTTCAGCTAGCTGACTTTCAATTTGATCGCGTACAATTTGACGATACTCGAGAAAATGCTCATTGTGAGCGCAGGTAGAGAGGTAGCGATCGGCAACTTTTGGATTATGCTTGATAATACTGAACAAGTGATGCCAAAACTTCCACCTTGTTTCCCGTTTGATTCCTTGTCGCCAAATAACAATCAACAGCGCTTTAATCATGATCCAATCTGGCATTTTAAATGGGGCAGTCCAACTCGCGTTACCCATCATTAGGAAACAGCGGTAAGTACGATCCAAATACTGTATTGGATCATATAAAAAACAGAATGCATTAATGTATTCTCTGCCAATATCTTCTAAAGGACGCGTAGGGAGGAAGTTCATCAAACTCATCTGGCTACCTTGTTGATCCGATCGCAGTCGTCCTTCTTTTTTCAGCCGATGCCAAAGTGCTGTATTGGGTAGCGCTTGCAACATACCAAAGGTAGTAGAAGGAATTGCAGCAGCTTCGGCAAACCGACAAATGCGATCGCCTGCACCTGTTTTTTCTCCATCAAACCCAATAATAAACCCAGCCATTGGCCGCAACCCCGCTTTAATAATGGTTTGCACTGCCTCAGTCAGAGAATTGCGGGTATTTTGAAACTTAAGAGTCAGTTGCAAACTCTCCTCATCCGGTGTTTCAATTCCCAAAAACACTGCATTGAAACCAGATTCAACCATCAACTCCAACAATTCTGGATCTTGCGCTAAGTCAACTGAAGCTTCGGTATCAAACAGGAAAGGATAGCTATGTTCTGCCATCCAGACTTTTAACTCGCGAAGTAATAACTTGACATTTCGCTTATTGCCGATAAAATTATCATCTACCATGAAAATACCACGCCGCCAACCCAACTTGTAGAGGTAATCTAACTCTGCCAAAAGTTGTGCTGGCGTTTTAGTCCGGACTTTGCGACCGTAGAGAACAATAATGTCGCAAAATTCACACTGGAACGGACAACCTCGCGAAAACTGAATCGACATCATGTCGTAGGCATCAAATTCTAGTAAATCAAAGCGAGGTATTGGTGTGGTTGTGACATCAGGTTTTTCTACGGCACGCAAAATGCCAGAAGTTTCTCCGCGTTCAATTGCTTCCACAAACATGGGCAAAGTAATTTCCCCTTCATCCAGAATGAGAAAATCTGCCCCAACTTCTTGAACTTCATGAGGTACGGAGGTAGGATAAGGGCCACCAACCGCAACTAACTTACCACGTCTTTTCGCTAACTGGATTTGTTCAAGTAGATCTTGTTTCTGAACAATCATGGCAGAGAAAATCACCACATCTGCCCATACCCATTCTTCTTCAGTTACTGAACGTATGTTGCGATCCACAAGCTTGAATTCCCATTCTTGAGGCAAAATGGCTGCCACTGTCACTAACCCCAAAGGTGGTAATAAAACCTTGCGGTCAACTAACGCTAAAATTTTCTCAAACGACCAAAAGGTTTTGGGGAATACAGGGTATACTAACAGCACTCTCATGTAGCGCTAATCCTCAAAAATATAGGAGTTATACATTAGAGGAAGTCTTTTAAGTAAAAAAGATCCCCAAATGAATAAATTGCTAGTATAGCTCCCTTAGTATTAAAAATTACGAATTAAAAAGCTGGAAATTTAATAATTTTGTAACTTGGTTGAGTACGAGGAAGCCAAGTTACAAAACCATCTCACTCACAACTGTTCCCACCACACAAGCTCTATCTAAATCAACTCCACTTAAATTCGCACCTTCTAATTCAGCACACAATAAATTTGCACTCCTCAAATTTGCACCTGCAAGATTCGCGCCCCGTAAGTCGGCTTCTTCCAAATTTGCCTCACTCAATAACGCCCCTTGCAAATCTACACGACTTAAGTCTGCACCTTTAAGATTTGCTCCAGTCAGGTTGGCACCGCGCAAGTCAGATCCGCGCAAATCAACACCTTGCAAGTTGACATTCATTAAATTAGCACCACTTAAGAAAGCGCCTGCAAAAGAGACTTCACTAAGTCTGGCTGCCATTAAGTTAGCACCACGCAAATTGCTACCTCGTAAGTCAGAACCTGTCAAATCTGCTTGCATCAAGTTTGCTCCCATCAAGTTCGCCCTCAAGTCAGTGCGGACAAGATTTGCTCCCATCAAATTCGCGCCTTCTAAATGCCCACCATTTAGTTTGGAACCAGTAAAATTTGTCCCGACAAGGTTAGCACCAGCAAAGTTAATGCTGCTTAAATCAACGTTTGAGAGATCCTCGTCTTCTAAATCTACTCCAGGAAGTTGTTTAATTTCACCTGATCTAATAGCTTCAATATTGATCATATAGCGATTAGCGATTAGTAATTAGCGATTAGCAATTAGCGAATTTATTTACCAGTAATATTTTCGCTATCAAACAGCCACATGCTATCGTTAACTTTAAGCGTCATCAAGGGTAGGTCGAGTCCCTGTTGCAAACCTAAGACTAACAGAGCAAGGGTATCTACCAGTTTAGGATCGAAGCGGTGTGATTGTTGCTGTCTGCACTCAGACAATGCTTGAACAAAAATCTCTTCACGAGTTAACTGAGACATTTTTTTCTGGTTGACTCGGTGCTGAAAGTCTGCGATTAAAGCCAAAATTCTTGATTCTAAAGGAATTTCGTCCCCAACTAACCCGGCAGGTTCCCCTGTGCCATCCCACCACTCAGTTTGGTGAGTAATGATTTGCGCGACTGCTCGCATCTGTGACATTTTGCGCAGCACTTGCATTCCTGAAATTAAGGGACAACTCAATGGAGTGTTAGGTGTATCCTCTTGGTAACGGGTGGAAGTTCCAGGAGTCAGAACACTTTCTACTCTTTGTAATGAATCGATTCGATGCAGCAAACCAGCAAGCCGCAGGCGCTTGATTTGCCATGCCGACAGATCTAAAAGCTGCCCCATCATTTCCGAGATTGCTACGACTTCCCCTGCTGCCATTGGGTTTTGAAGATCGGCTGCATCCATGATTTGCGCCATTCTTAAAAATGCCTGGATTTCGTTAGAGACTAAGTTACGATCCAGTACTTGATAGCGAGTCTGTGTGGGTACGGATAGATTTGTCTGCCCAGTTTGGAGATAATCAACAACACGGGAGACAATTCTACCCAAGTCGAATGGCGTAGTAAGAGTCAATTGAATTGCTTGTTTGTCGGCAATGAGTTTTTCTGCCAATTCTGGTTGATAGCGTTTGACGTGCGCGATCGCTAATTCTGCTGTTTCTTGCACCAGCTCTGGCTCAAATGTCCACAGCCCATAAAATTTCCGCTCCTTATCTGATGCGGGTTGTCCAGAAGAGTTATAATCCTCTGGTGATAACTCTTGACAAATGACCATTGCTGTGAATGTCGGCGACAGAATAATTAAGTCCCACTCCTGCGCCACTGGATCGGCTGGATCTAGTGCCACTAAGTTCACATTCTTGTACTCGCTTGTGGGGTGTTCGGCAAAGCCAGTGTCGGGAGTAGCCATAATCACAACTTGACGTGATCTTTTCGCAATGTCTGCATACCGTTCAGCTTCTTGCAAATACCATTTGCCCTGTTGAAAGGCTGTAATCACTATTGGTGTACTATCGTCAGTCAAGATATGGTCTTCTAAAGCATGGCATAAGGATACCAAGGTATTTTTATAGTAAACACCAAATTGAATTGGTTTATTACTATCGCGACGAGCTATTTCCAGTTGTTGGAGTATCGAGCCTTTTAACATGGGTTCGGGCGTAAGTAGTCAGGAATTAGGAATCAGTAGGGGCGGGTTTAATCCACTTTCACGTCTTCGCTTGTTTGAAGATCTTGACAAACCCGCCCGTACAGGAGTCAGGAGTTATTTTTCTCCCTCTCTCCCTCTCTTTTACGAGACGCTAGCTAAGTGTTTTTCTTTCTTCTCAATGGGGGAAGACAGTGCTTCTTCTAAGTCAGCACAACCGAGTCTTTCTTCTAATATTTTCATGACTTCGCGTCCAAAGTCGTTGGGGTTTCGTCGCCAAGCTTGCAAGCAAACTTCGCCAAAGAAGGAACCGAGGGGTTCGGGATTCCACAGCAGTTTTCTAGCATTCCACGGCATATGACTCATTGGATTGTACCCTGGTTTGACAATGCCTTCTTTGAAGGCATACTCTTCCAAATGGGTATGAGGTTGTAGTCCAATGAAGAAAATGGCAGGTTCAACTTTATCAGCGCCAAAAATTCTTTCTAGTTCTCGATGGTAGGCAATGGTTTGACGAATAGTTTCTGGGCGTTCGTCAATCACGTTAAAGGAGTAGTTGACGGAAACTAGATCGTTGAAACCAGCAGTTTTCAAGTCTCGGCAGTTTTGCAAAACGGTTCGCAGATTGTAACCCATCCGCATTTTCCGCACAAGTTCTTGAGAACCACTGGTTATACCAATTTCAAAGTAGTTCATCCCTGTTTTCACCATCAACTCGCACAACTCTGGTGTGAGATTGTCGGCACGGATGTATGCTGCCCAGTGAGTATTTGTCATGCCAGAATCGACGATTTTCTGCAATAGTTCGACAGCATCGTCAATAAATTTTCGGGCGGGGATAAATTGGGCGTCGGTAAACCAAAAGTTGCGAATACCGCGATCATATAGTTGGCGCATTTCGGCAACGACTTCATCAGCCGGGTTAATGCGTACTTGTTTGCCTTCGACAACCGTATAAACGCAATAACAGCAGTTGTGGGGACAACCGCGTTTGGTTTGCACGCCAATGTAAAAGTCTCCGTCTTGCAAGTAATAATTAAACTCCGGCCAGATGGTTTCTATATAGTCGTAGTTACAAGCAGTTTTTTGTAATGGGGTGGGTTGTTCGTGAATCAGGCGATCACGTGGTGCTCGTCCCACCACATAACACCTTTCATCTCCCAAGTCTCTCCCACTCAAGAGTTTTTCCAGCAAAGTTTCGCCTTCACCGACTGAAATAATTGTCCCTTTGGGTAAGCTTTTCCCCAACTGTTCGTAAAACACGCTGACTGCACCACCGCCTACAACTAAACGGACATCTTGATGATACTTTTCGGCCCGTTTCAGCCCGCGTTTGATTAATCTCATGTTGCGCCACAGTTCTGTATAGTAGCTCAGGAGCATCCGCAAGCCACCAAATGCGCCGCGTAATTTTACAAAGGGATTTTTAGCGTAAAAAATTTCAAAGGAGTTTTGAAGGGGATTGCCATTACGCCCGCCTACGGGAGCATAAATTTGGATATCTCGCCAAGAAAAGACAAGTAATGTTGGTTTAAATTCATCAATACAGCGATCCAAGGCTGATACATAATCTAAAGGTGGTACTGTCCCCAGATCGAAAATACGCTGTTCGATAGAGGAAAACAGCTTGTGAACGTGATCGCTAAGGTAGACAACCCCAATAGGAAAGATGGGGTTACACGGAAGGCGGACATAGAGAATTCGGTTTTCCATCAGGGGTACTTTAACTTACGTCTTACCGTTTTTTAAAGGGAAGCGAGAGTAAAATCTGGCTTTAAAGGACATTTGTTTTGGTTTCTATACCTTTATTACAATCGTACTTGACGTTTAAGCCGATTTTTGATAAAAGGTTGAGCGATTTATATCTATATATATGTATAAGAATAGTTCAATGTACTTTGCACATCAAAAATGCCTAAAATCTATAGCAAGACATCATGGAAACTAGTTGACCTATAACTTTACAATAACATCGACTTTATTTATGTAATTATTGTCAGCACTCGGCTACGCTCATAAATCAAAGGACACAAAGGTAATATAACTCCAATTATTACAAGTTATACATGCTGATAGGTGACGGCTGAATGTTAATCGATTATTTACCTCTATTGATAATTGTTGGGAAGTCTCGAAAGGTAGATTTTTAAATTGCCATCAATAAGTTGTGCAAGACAGCAAATGAATAATTGTTCATACTCAATAATATACAATTGCAGAAAAAGCATAATTTTTTACAAAATTTTCATATCTTAGACAAAATTCTTAAGATAGAAATAACGTAGAAAAGTTCAGATGGTAGTCGGAGTTACAGCATGTGGGGATCATCCAGTGTTAATTTAATTAATGTAGGTTAAAATTGTGGCGGAAAGCTCCTCAGCAGTTATGGCTCAAATATTAGATTCTCTACCACCTGAGGAATCAGGTAAGATTCTCTGCTGCTACGTAAATGCCACGAGCAAAATACAGGTAGCTCGCATCTCAGATATTCCCAACTGGTACTTTGAACGGGTTGTTTTTCCCGGACAAAGACTAGTTTTTGAAGCCCCAAAAGAAGCTCATCTCGAGATTCACACGGGTATGATGGCAAGTGCAATTTTATCGGATAAGATTCCGTGCGATCGCCTTGCAATTAGCGAACCAAGCAGTTTTGAGTTTGAAATGAACTCAGAAGCAGCAATAGACCCTTTTCATAAAAAACCAATTGTGCCCCTGATTCATACAAAAAACGTAGATACAATAAAACCTTTAGTGTTTAGTGTTTTAGTGGACGTTCATTAAAAAAACAATTTTGCTCAATTTTGGGGTTGCTCTATTAGGCAGCCCTTTTTTGTTTGTTGTTATCAGGTGTGTAGTTACGCTTAAAAACCACTCATACTGCAATGGTTACGAATATTTCTGAACCAACTTGTGTATGCGGGCGGACCATATACAAATAATTGTCAGCTCTGTTTTTCACTCATCTGCGGCAAATGATTATAGCGTTTTGTGAAGGAGTCGTGAAAATTATTGTTTGAATCAAGCACTCCCTCGCTGTGAGCGCTCCTGTAAAGAAAGAGAGGAATTTTACAAAGGAACGCAAATGACTGCTATATATAGCTCCTGGCTTTGCTGAATGGATGTATGAATTTATATTTTCCCTGATGACTAAACAACGATTCTTTGCGACGGTAGCCGCTACAACGGGAGCCAGTGCTGTTCAAGAAAGCGTCTGTGCTCCTGAGAAGACGGAGAGCCAGTGCATTCCTATATTGCGTTGGAGAACCCCAACGCCAGTCGCCTAGGCGCGGGAAACTCGCCTCATGGGCGCTGCCTCGTCTTTGCTACTTTGTGCGTGAGGCTAATTTATACTTCAATTATGCAACCCCAAATTAGGTATTCTTTTGGTGGTTCTCCAGAAATATATATGCATTTATTATTTACATAGATAAAAAACGACAGAATTAATCAGATTATTACTACAGGCTTAATACTTTTCGATTAAGAATCGAGCTACATAACTCCCATTATTAATGATTTTTGGTGTGCTATAATACCGTTTAACTTTAAAGTTGATACATTTAGGCAAGCACCGGGGAAGGGGATGCAGTTCTTGAGCAGTTCTTGAGCAAATAGTATCAAGATTTTCGTGAAATGGTATAACTACGAATCTGAGCGACAATGGAACATTAAAACTATTCTTGAGCATCTTTATTCCACCTCTTTGTGTTCATTACCACGTTTGGGAGATAGAGTGAGCGCTTTTGAGAAGGATTTGGAAGAGATAAGAAAGTGAAAATTGAACCATCGGGGCAGTTTTACGAATGTGTTTCTCTCAGATAAAAACACAGTTGCCGTGTTTGTGGGAGGTAGTTTATAGCTACCATGTAGTTAAAAAAGAATTGTCATTTCTGGTCAATCCCAAATCCAAAATGTCATCACCCTCTATTTTTCGCCTATCTCCTTTGATTCGGATCACACTTTTGAGTTTGTACGTGGCACTGACTTCCCCACTACCCTTTCTGTCCCAAGTTACAGCTGCACCAGTACCACCAGCATTGTTATGGGTAGGTATTAGCATTGGTTTAGTTGCTCTGTATGCAGCGTTAAGCGAACGAGTGATTGTCGATGACCAAGGAATTCAAGTCACTTATCCTGCTTGGGTTCCGCGTTTTTTCCGTAAAGGTTGGTTGTTACCTTGGTCGGAAGTCAAAGAATTGAAACCCCGCACCACCGGTCAAGGAGGGCTAGTTTATTATTTCTTAAGTAAGGACGAGAAAGCTTATTTACTACCAATGCGTATAGTAGGATTTACTCAATTAGTCAGGTTAGTACAGGAAAAAACGGGGATTGATACTACAGATGTGTACCCATTAGCACAGCCGTGGATGTATTTAATTTTACTAGTATTCACACTGTTGCTGCTACTGGTAGATGGTTGGACTATTGCCACCGCAGTGGCGCAAGGTAATTTAATCTCAAACCTCACAGAAAATTGGATAATTTCACTCCCCAAGCCCTATTACGGCTAGAGCAAGTTAATTTATTTACCAAGCTGAAAACTCAGGCGAAGGAAAACTTACAAGGTTACCCTATATTACAGGATATTTCCTTTGAGGTAAATCGAGGCGATCGCATTGTGATTGTCGGACCCTCTGGTGCTGGAAAAACTCACTTATTACGTCTTCTCAATCGTTTAAGTGAACCCAGCACCGGGAAAATTTATCTAGAAAATCAGGAGTACAGCCAAATTCCCGTTTTGCAAGTGCGAGCTTCTGTGACACTAGTACCGCAAGAGTCTAAGCTATTGGGAATGACAGTGCAAGAAGCTTTAGCTTATCCCTTAGTTTTGCGCGGGTTACCTCAACAGACCATCCAGCAGCGCGTAACTCACTGGATAGAACAGTTACAGATTCCAAATGATTGGTTGGGACGAACCGAAGTTCAACTTTCTACCGGACAAAGACAGTTGGTGGCGATCGCACGCGCCATAGTTATCCAACCGAAAATTTTATTATTGGATGAACCTACTTCAGCTTTAGATCCTAGTACAACTTCCCATATTTTACAGATTTTAACCCAACTGACTCAAAATCAAGACATGACAATCTTGATGGTAAATCAGCAGCTTGAGTTAGCCCAGAAATTTTGTACGCGTTTATTGCAGCTAAAGCAGGGTCAGTTATTGCTAGATCAAAGAGCGTCTTTTATAAACTGGATTAGCTTACAAGAAAACTTAATGCAAGCACAAGAGGATTTTGAATTTTAGGAGACAGGAGTTTTAAATATTCTCCCCCACTCCTACACGGGCAGGTTTGACATGCGCATTCGGATGTAACCAGATGTTGTCTGTATTAAACCCGCCCCTACTTTCTCCCCACATTACCTGGGGCTACTTAGAGTTGAACGTTGATTGTTGAATTTCTCTTGAGCTAGTTTTGTTTGTGATTGAGGAATGTTAGCACTCAAAATTTCCATGTTAAACCTGTATCCTACATTGCGGATGGTTTGGATCAAGCTAGGTTGGCGGGGATCAAGTTCAACTTTTTTCCGCAGCGATAAAACGTGGGTATCAATGGTACGTGGGTTATCAATAGCATCTGGCCAAGCGCGACGGAGTAATTCCGACCTAGACAGAGGCACTCCCCCAGCTTGTGCCAAAACATAGAGTAAACTGAATTCTTGAGGTGTTAAATCAATGAACTCTCCTTGGAAGCGAACGCGACGCTGTACTAAATCGATTTGCAGTGTTCCATAATCCAGATACGCAGGTGCAATGGGTGTGCGCTTGCGACGAATTAATACTTCCACCCTTGCAAGAAACTCTTGCATACCAAAAGGTTTGGTGAGGTAGTCATCGGCTCCGGCTTTCAAACCTATAACGATATCGGCTTCATTACTACGGGCAGATAGCATTAAGATCAACGGCTGCTGTTGACAATGCAACCAATTGCAAAATTCAATGCCATCACTATCAGCTAAGTCAGCATCAAGGATGACTAGTGTCGGCTGCTGATTTAAAAACACTTCTCTTGCCTGGTAAATACTTGCGGCTTGATGCACGCGATAGTCCATTTGTTGCAAGTGCCAGCCTAGCAACGACCTCAGATGGGGATTTCCCTCAATGATTTCAATACAAACCGAACCCACGGTGACAAGACCCCTTAGCGTGCATGACTTTCAAGGTAACAAAGCCTATGCCCAAGGTTTTGTAACCGTTGTTACCCCAATTACCTTCTTCTCTATATTTTACCCAAGTCTATGTCGGCAATATGCTTTAGTACTCGTAACTATAAGCGCCTAAAGTGCCGCTACTCGGTCAGCTATGAAAGAAATTTTCTAAACACAGGCGACCTAACCTGAATTATAAATCATGCAGGCTGATAACTGAAGGCTTTTACACCTTTATCATTTAAAGCTGAGAGAGCACGCGATCTTAAAATTTCGTTATAATTTAGTTAAAATCCGTTTAAGTTAAATATTTTGCTTTATAAGGAGAGCAATTTACTGAAGAATATTGACAACCAGAGCCACTTCTGGCATGAGAAGATTTTCAACTTTGTATAAATTGGTGCTTTCACCCCTCATTGCCATTAGCCTTTTGGTAGGGATAATAATAACAATAGCTTACTAAGCGATCACATTCCCTGATTTCTGGAATAAGATCGAGCTAGTCTGTAGATGCAAGAAAGGTGTTCCTAAAAGGAGAGAAATTAGTTTTGATTTGATGACAAGCTGAAAGCAAGACTTCACTTTTCAGATTGAATAATTTACAATTCTCATTCTAAACAGATTTCTACAGCAGTTATGCTCCAAGACACACAAACCATTCGCTATTACCAACGGCTTACCGACGCCCTCGTCGAGTTATGGAATCGCGGTTATCGCACTGATGATATGCGGATGTATTTGGACGGATATCTAGCCGCCCTGCGCCATGGCAACACCATAGAGCCATATCTGATTCATCGCTTAGAGGAGGAGGCAACCCGCTACTTGTACGATGGATCAAATTTTGAAATGACTCAACTACAGCCGGATTTCCAGGAGTTCCCGAGTTCCGGTCGTTATTAACAACAGCAAATCACCGCTGATAATTATATCATATGATTTGCCGTGCAGTGAAAGTCGTTTTTAGATATATTTCTTTACAATAACATCCCCTTAGTTGCATGACTGTGGGGATTTTCCTCTATAAAGCGCTCATCCCACTCCGTGCGTGGGGTGGGATGAGCTTAAATATCTTCTTGATGGGGTGATGGAGTTTCGGAGTTGGATAGGAAACTCGTTATTTTTAATTGGCTCTGTACACTATGAGGCTAAAGCAACCTCTACCATTTGTTGCAACTCACCTTTTTGGTAAAGTTCAATCATAATGTCTGAACCGCCCAAAAACTCACCATTAACATACACTTGGGGAATTGTTGGCCAGTTGGAATATTCTTTAATTCCTTGACGGAGTTCGGGATCTTCTAAAATATCAACAGTGTGGAAAGGTACTCCCAACGTATTCAAAATTTGTACGACGTTGTTAGAAAAACCACACATGGGCATCAACTTGGTTCCTTTCATAAAAACCAAGATTTTGTTTTGCTTTAACAAGTTGTCAATTCGCTCTTTAGCTTCTGGAGTCATGATTTTTCAGTTTCCTAATCTGCTTTCAAGAATGAGGAGGAGGCGTGCAGTATATTTTGGAAAAGGATATCCAACACTCTTGTTGCTGGTTTTTCTCCGAATATTCTGCGGTGTGAACGACTTAGCCCAGTTCAATAACAAAGGGAGTTGATGAATTTTGAATTATAAATTTTCAACTCTAAACCTTTCTGAACCTATTAGAGAGGGAGGTTTAACAATCTGCTTTAAGAGGAGGATCAGATGGTATGTCTATCAAAACCACCCCTACCAATGACTCTTAACTTTACAAAGCTGCTGTTGCTTGCCAAGCTTCGGGAGTATATGTTTTGAGCGCCAAAGCATGAATTGCTTCACTGGACATAGCTTGTTGCAAAGCCCGATAGATTAACTGATGCTGTTGCACTAGTCCCTTACCCGCAAACTGCGATGAAACAACTCTAACCTGATAGTGGTCACCACCACCAGTCAAGTCTTGCACCTCAACTTGGGCATCGGGCAGTTCCGCCTTGATCATTAATTCAACATGTTGCGGACTTATCATCGCAATTCCTAAAAAACTTCTTCTCTATATATCTTATTTCAATCCTAAATAGGAATTTCAACTCACGGACTTATTCTACATCGCTTCTAAAAGTATGGACAAAACTACCAACAAATGGATAAATATCTACAAACCTAACTCCACGGTGCAAGTTAGCACGGGTTATAAACGCGTTTAAGCTTGGTTGCCCAAGCCTCGTGACACACATCCTTAACCACTAGTACAAATTACTCTCTTAACAATCCAGCAGTAACTCTAACCGACTTAATCTTTTAGCAAGGCTTGTTCGCTAAACATAAGATCGAATTTAACCACTGCTCATCCCAATTTTAGCAGTGGAGTATGAAAATCAATGAAGAGGACTAAACGAATCAAGATAATTTGACTACTTTTTCTTCCGAGGAGAAGAAGAACTATTTCCACTCCTGGTAGTAGAAGGGGTTCCATAGGGGGATGAAGTGCTATCACCGACTTTAGAATTGGGCGCATCTACAAAACCCAACTCCAACAACTGCTGATAAGCCTTTTTCCCCAGATCCCGCGTCGGATTTTGACTTTTAATAATCTGAACTAGCAGGGGCACAGCTAATTCTGGTTTATTTTGCGCTCGATGTACCAGTGCTAACTGGTATGTAGCTTCATCTCGCATTTGGGCAGTCTCGAGCGCCTTTCTGCGTTGATCATCAGCAACTCTATTGTCAATACCAGAAAAGCTAGAGTTGAGTTCCTGATAGAAATTAGAAAGCTGATTAAAAACCTGACGGGCTTCTTGGAGTTTTTTGGCAGCTTCGGGATAGTTTTGAGCAGAAACTGCACTACTAGCTTCTGCCATTAGCCGTTTTCCGCCGTCAATACTCAATAAACTGCTACTTTGCGCTGACGGACGCAAGTTATTTGGATTTTCGGGGTTGATCGGTTGTACTTGATTGGAGGGATTTGGGAACGGCTGAGCGTTGACAGGTGATAGCAGGCTAAGGGCTGCGATCGCTGATAGGGAAGTAATGCGAAACCAGGGAACAGTTGTAGCAAAGTTCATTTTTGTAAGATTGTGCAACAACTCAACAAAATAGAGATGGAAACTTCGGGTATCTTAACTCTGTTTTGCTCTTTAACAAAGCAAAGCTACATAATAAGTTTCTCTCTCATTAGACTTAGAATCATTTAAACAAGGTTCCCATACTGTCTGCTATAGCTCCAAGTTTCTGTAGTAAATCCTACTATCACCTCACGTAGTCAAAGATCTTTAAGTTGCCATAAACAAACCTACGACAATAATCAGCAACTGCTGTTACGAAGCCATGCTCTTCTCCATTCACAGTTAAATGTTAAGAATTAGGAATTCCTGCGAATGCGCGAGAAGTAAATTCTGAGTGTTGATTGCTTAATTGTTTGAGCACCGTTGCGAGATCTGTTGTCAGGCTTTTAGCATCTTGCTTCAAGTTATTGTTAGCGTAAGAAGCGACTTCGATGGCAGAGCCGATGTGAATACTAACATTTGTACCCCAGTCAGGATCAGGTTGGCTGTAGTTAATGCTGATAGGGAGAATTTTAACGCCCAATCCAGGATGAGTAGATTCAGCACTTAAAGCCAGACGAGCAATACCCGGTTTCAATGGATGGACTTTACCCTTACGGATACCGCCTTCAGGAAAAATCACTAACATTTCTCCTTTTTGAAGTAATTCAACTGAATGACGGAGGCAAGTGATTGATGGACGTTGAGGATCTACAGAAAATCCTCCCAAGCGGCGGATGAACCAGCCTTGCAAACCTTGGCACTCATCGATAGTCACCATGAATCGTAGATCTCGCCCTGTCACGCAGCGACCGGCTGCATAGGGTACCATCAATGCATCCCAACGGGATCGATGGGTAGGAGCGAGGATTACAGGACCAGTTTCGGGAAGATATTCTTGTCCTGTAACTCTAATCTGCCCAAAGAAAGATGGCAGAACAAAATGATGCCCTATGAAATAGGCTACAGGACTTAACAAAGGACACACCCGTGAAGTAGTAACAGCTACCTTCGTATTTGCTGATGTATGAGTTGGGAATTCACTAGAAGTGTTCTGGGAATAGATTAGCTCAATCATGAGTGGATGCTGACTATGGGTTAATGTGTAAACAAATCCTGTACCTACACCGTAAATTCTCTTCCTTGACTTGTGTTCTACCTGTTGGACAGTTTTCCCTCTGTCATGCTATCTATTATTCTTTCTTCGATGAGTAAACCAATCTTGTAACTTTTGACGACAACTTGACTCTAATATGCCTCCAAGTACAGACAAGCGATGATTGGAAGCTGCGCTGTCAGGTATGTTAGTAACAGTACGAATTGCGCCAGTTTTTGGATCGTCCACTCCATAAACGATGAGTTTTACACGCGCTTGTACAATAGCACCCGCACACATTGGACAAGGTTCGAGAGTAACGTAAAGAGTGCATTGATTCAAACGCCAAGTTTCTAAATTTTTAGCGGCTTCCCTAATAGCAATAATTTCTGCATGAGCAGTCGGATCTCGATCACGTTCTTTTCTATTTTCACCCTCCGCAATCAAATTCCCCGATGAATTAATAATAACGGCACCCACGGGAACCTCTCCCGCCTGACCTGCGGCTTCTGCCAATAAGAGAGCGCGATGCATCCATTGTTTATGTATAAGATATTCTGAGTATTTAATCAACATAATTAGGATTAAAAGAGTAGGGAGACAAAGAGAAAATTTTCTTTTTATTCCTTCTAGTCTTCTCTACTCCCTACCAAGAGCCCCTTACTTTTTAACTACCCAAGACTTTGGGATAAAAGCAGAGCGAGTTGATTTTGTGTGTCTAACTGATAAAGCTCATCACAGCCGCCTATATGTTGGTTGTTAATAAAAATCTGTGGGACTGTACGGCGTCCGTTAGCACGTTCTGCCATCTGAGATCTGGCAGTTTCGTCACCATCAATTTTGTATTCTGTGTATTCCACGCCCTTCCACCACAGCAGCATCTTGGCACGGATACAGTAAGGGCAAGTTTGCCAAGTGTAGATTTCGACTTTTGCGTGGATATTTTCAGGATGGCGATTTAAAAGAGAGTTGAGAAAGTTCATCATATTTTAACATTGTGGATTTTTATGAACTATCTCTATCCTAAGAGCATGACTCATATCCGCTCCCAATAGATAAAAATTAACACAAGTGCGAGCAGATACTATTTCCCACAAGTATCCGCCCTTTGGTAGACTTAAAGACTGAAAGAGCTACATAAAAGCACGCAACGTCAAGCAATTGAGAGGGCAGACTCTGTGGAAAATACACTTGGGTTAGAGATTATTGAGGTAGTTGAGCAAGCGGCGATCGCCTCCTCTAAGTGGATGGGTAAGGGGGAAAAAAACACTGCAGATCAAGTGGCTGTAGAAGCCATGCGGGAGCGGATGAACAAAATTTATATGCGAGGTCGCATTGTCATTGGCGAAGGAGAGCGAGACGAAGCCCCAATGCTCTACATTGGTGAAGAAGTCGGCATCTGTACCCGTACAGACGCTAAAGACTTCTGCAACCCAGAAGAACTTATAGAAATTGACATTGCTGTTGACCCCTGCGAAGGTACTAACCTTGTAGCTTATGGGCAACCTGGTTCAATGGCAGTGTTGGCAATTTCGGAAAAAGGCGGTCTATTTGCAGCTCCTGACTTTTATATGAAGAAGTTGGCAGCGCCGCAACAAGCACGTGGTCATGTAGATATTAACAAGAGTGCCACTGAAAACCTCAAAATCTTATCCGATTGCTTGGATCGTGCTATTGAGGAATTGGTAGTAGTTGTCATGGATCGGGATCGCCACAAAGAACTCATTCAGGAAATTCGTTCTGCTGGCGCAAGAGTGCGACTCATTAGCGATGGTGATGTGTCTGCTGCTGTCTGCTGCGCCTTTGCTGGTAGCAACATCCACTGCTTAATGGGTATTGGTGCCGCACCTGAAGGTGTTATTTCTGCTGCTGCTTTACGTTGCTTGGGCGGACACTTCCAAGGACAACTGATCTACGATCCAGCAGCCGTGAAAACAGGTTTAATTGGGGAAAGCAGAGAAGGCAATCTTGCACGCTTACAAGAAATGGGCATTACAAACCCAGATAAGGTTTATAACGCTGAGGAACTAGCCTCCGGCAATACAGTTCTTTTTGCAGCTTGTGGCATTACTCCTGGAACTCTGATGGACGGTGTCCGTTTCTTCCATGGCGGAGCAAGAACTCAAAGTCTGGTTATCTCCAGCCAATCGCGCACTGCTCGATTTGTCGATACAGTTCATATGTTTGATCACCCTAAGAGTTTGCAATTGAGATAGACAATGAAGAGTGAGGAGTGAGGGGTGAGAAATGAAGATAGAGATAGAGCACGAGGAGTGAGAAGTCAGGGGTTTTCCCCAATACGAAATCTTAACTTTTAACTTTATTCCTATCTCCTCACTCTTAACTGTTTATTCCTCACCGACTGTAGGGGCGGGTTTGATGACATGTTGTGTTTGCTTCGATGTTGTTTATATTAAACCCGCCCCTACGCGCCTGCTCACTTTTTACCAACTCCTAAATACCATTTAGCAAATGAATATAGCAGTAGTGGGGTTAAGCCATAAAACAGCCCCAGTAGAAGTCAGAGAAAAACTGAGTATTCCAGAACCACAAATGGAAAGCGCGATCGCGCATTTGATCAGCTATCCCCATATTGAAGAAGTCGCAGTACTGAGTACTTGTAACAGGTTGGAAATTTACATCGTTAGCAATGAAGTTGAACAGGGTATTCGAGAAGTTACCCAGTTTCTGGCAGAATACAGTAAATTACCCGTGCGATCTCTAAGGCAACACTTATTCATGTTGCTTCATGAAGACGCAGTGATGCACTCAATGCGAGTTGCAGCTGGTTTGGATAGCCTAGTACTCGGGGAAGGTCAAATTCTGTCTCAAGTAAAGAATACACACAAACTGGGACAGCAATATAATGGTATTAAAACGATTTTAAATCGATTATTTAAACAAACAATTACAGCAGGTAAGCGAGTTCGCACTGAAACGAGTATTGGCACTGGCGCAGTCTCCATTAGTTCGGCAGCTGTGGAGTTGGCACAGATAAAGGTACAAAATTTAGCTGCTTGTCGAGTCGCCATAGTCGGTGCAGGCAAAATGTCAAAGTTGCTCGTGCAACATCTTGTTTCTAAAGGTGCTGTGCAAATTTGTATTTTAAATCGTTCTCTAGAACGGGCGGAGGAATTGGCAAAACAGTTCTCTGAACAAACAATCGAAATTTATCCTCTTTCGGAAATGATGCCAGTAATTGCCGAAAGAGATATGGTGTTCACAAGTACCTCAGCAACAGAGACAATACTTGACCGTACTAAATTAGAAATGGTTTTGGACCCAAGCCGACGTTTAATGTTATTTGATATTTCCGTACCACGCAATGTCCATGCGAATGTGAATGAACTGACAAATGTACAGGCATTTAATGTCGATGATTTAAAAGCCGTAGTCGCACAAAACCAAGAAAGTCGCCGTAAAATGGCGCAGGAAGCTCTAGGATTGTTAGAAGAAGAAGTGGCTTCATTTGATGCTTGGTGGCGATCGCTCGAAACTGTCTCAACTATCAGCTGCTTGCGGAATAAAATCGAAACCATCCGCGAACAAGAATTAGAAAAAGCTTTGTCTAGATTGGGTTCAGAATTTGGTGACAAACATCAAGAAGTGATCGAAGCCCTAACAAGAGGAATTGTTAACAAAATTTTACACGACCCTATGGTGCAGTTAAGAGCCGAGCAAGATGTTGAGGCAAGACGCCACTGTATGCAAACTCTACAGATGTTGTTTAATTTAGATGTGGGTGAGCAAGCAGTATAGCTGAAAAGTTTTGGATTTTATCGGGAGTCGTATTTAACGACTCCCTAACTTGTCATTGGTTATTAAAATCTCACGCAAAGACAAGGACAGTACGTCCTTTGTCTTTCATATTACTCAGTAAATTACGAGTACTATCACTAGAATTGAGAATGCTAACGAAAAGAAAGCCGAGACATCCAGGAGCTTTGATTAAACGTCAATGTTTAGTGGATTTTGGGTCAAGAATACTATCGATGTCGTAGCGTCTGTGACCTGCTGGAGTTCTGATTGTATTAACTTTGCCTGAATTAGCCCAGTCTCGGAGAGTTTTTTCAGAGACTTGGAGAAGTTGCATGGCTTCTCTGGGAGTGACATAACGAGTCATAAAAAAGATGTTGTACTTAATTTAGTATCACATCTCCTCAGATAATTCCGGAAATTTCGATAAACTAATAGATATCTAATCATTTAGTAGTCACGGTAGGCTCTTAATGAATATGGTGAGGCGGTTCAATACTACACAGCGCACCGGGTTGAGGTGGCTCAAGCTTTTATGCCGTTGAATCCGGCGTTGCGATAGAAAACGGACAAAAGACAGATTCTTCCTTTGGGAAACACAAAGGATGTACTGTCCTCGTCTTTGCGTGAGACTAAACTTTCATATCCAGTGTCCGCACCAGAAACGCCCACTTATCGGCAGCTTCCTCAATAATCTTTGTTGTCGGTTTACCCGCACCATGTCCCGCTTTTGTCTCAATTCTAATTAGAACTGGTGCATTGCCAGTGTGTGCAGTTTGCAAAGCCGCAGCAAATTTGAAACTATGGGCAGGGACGACGCGATCGTCATGATCGGCTGTGGTAATCATCGTTGCTGGATAAGCCGTACCTCCAATAAGCTTGTGCAGTGGTGAATAAGCATAAAGCACCTTAAACTCCTCCGGGTTTTCCGATGAACCGTATTCGGAAGTCCAAGCCCAGCCAATAGTAAATTTGTGAAAGCGCAACATATCCATCACGCCGACAGCAGGCAAAGCGGCAGCAAATAAATCGGGATGCTGAGTCATGCAAGCACCTACTAGCAATCCGCCATTGCTTCCACCACTGATCGCCAGCTTATTTGACTTTGTATAATTATTGCTAATCAGCCATTCCGCAGCCCCGATAAAGTCATCAAACACATTCTGCTTTTTCAGCTTGGTTCCCGCCTGGTGCCATTCTTCTCCATACTCGCCACCACCACGGATGTTGGGAATAGCATAAACACCACCCATTTCCATCCAAATCAGGGAACTAACAGAAAAGCTAGGAGTTATGGAAACATTAAATCCACCATAACCGTAAAGATATGTAGGATTATTTCCATCTAATTTAATTCCCTTTTTATGGGTGATAAACATTGGCACTTGTGTGCCATCTTTACTATGATAGAAAACCTGTTTTGTCTCGTAATCATTAAGGTTAAAATCTACCTTTGGCTGACGGAAAAGTTCACTCTTACCACTAACCAGGTTGTAACGATAGATAGTTCCTGGTACAGTAAAGCTAGTAAAACTGTAAAAAGTTTCCGTATCGTGTCGCTTACCATTAAAACCGCCAGCAGAACCAATTCCCGGTAATTCTACCTCACGTACAAATGCGCCTTTGAGTTCAAAAATTTTGATTTGGCTGCGAGCATCTTTGAGATAATCAGCAACAAATTGGTTATTGATTATGCCAACGCTTTCCAATGTTTCGGCAGCTTGAGGGATAATTTCTCTCCAATTTCCTTTTGCTGGGTTTTTTGTATCAATAGCAATCACTCGTCCTCGTGGTGCATCTAAATCTGTGCGGAAATAGAAGACACTTTCATCGTGGTCGATAAAGCTGTAATCGGCATCAAATTCGCTAATCAGTTCTGTGACTAAGTCATTGGGATGAATTAAATCTTTGTAAAAAACTAAATTTCTATGATCGGTTCCCAGCCATACGGAGACAATTAAGTAGTGTCCATCTTCTGTAACACCACCGTTAAATCCCCATTCTTTTTTGTCTGGGCGATGGTAAATTAATATGTCTTCTGATTGAGGTGTACCCAATTTATGGTAAAAAAGCTTTTGGTAATAGTTGACATCTTCTAATTTGGTTTTCTCATTCGGCTCATCATAGCGACTGTAGAAAAAGCCTTTGCCATCGTGCGTCCATGAGGCGGCAGAAAATTTAATCCACTTCAAGTGGTCTTGTAAGTCTTTAGCTGTGGCGATATCCCGCACTTTCCACTCCTGCCAGTCAGAACCAGAAGTGGATAAACCATATGCTAAGTGCTTACCATCTTCACTAATTGCTATACCAGACAGAGCAACGGTACCATCTGCTGAAAGTTTATTAGGATCGAGTAAAACTTTTGACTCACCGTTGAGAGAAGTTAAAGTGTATAAGACAGACTGGTTTTGCAATCCATCGTTCTTGAAAAAGAAGTAGCGATCGCCCTCTTTAAACGGGATACTATACTTTTCATAATCCCACAGTTTGGTGAGACGCTGCTTAATTTTTTCCCTGGCAGGAATTTCATTAAGATAGCCAAAGGTCACTTTATTTTGCGCTTCAACCCAAGCTTGAGTTTCTTGGGAGTCCGGATTTTCCAAGGGACGGTAAGGATCTGCAACTTGAGTACCGTGGTAGTTATCAACTTGGTCGCTTTTAGGACTAGATGGGTAAGTTAAGTGTTTTTGATCAGACATAGTATGAGGTAATAATCGTCTCTGTACATGGTAATCAGAAGATCGAGCAATGGAACTCTGTCCGACAACAGGACTCAGAAACCACTTACAAATAATAAATGTTATCAATAAGGTCAATAAAAATCGACGCGAGTTCCATTGCATATGAGTCAATTGAGCGGTACAAACGAGGTGCTTTTTCCGGGCATGGCTCTGGGGTGATGGCTTGGCACTGGAGAATTACAACTTGTCAGTACCCAATCGTTAGCAATTTTATATAAACGAGTGCACTCGCCAGTCTTCCATGAATTATGAACCCCAAAGTATTGTTTTTACCAATTTATATCCAACGAAGTATTAATTACTGCCAGTAAGTGGAACAACAAGTTTCTCGCCTTTGACCATTCGTCCTGCTGCTTCCAGAAGAGCTTCCTCAAGATATGGTTTGGTGAAGTATCCGCTTGCACCTAGTTGAATTGCCATTTGTCTATGCTTATCAGCACCTCGGGATGTCAACATGGCGATCGGCAGATGATTGAGGTTGGGGTCTTTTCGGATGCGAGAGAGCAACTCTAGACCATCGCAGCGAGGCATCTCGATATCGCAAAAGACAATATCGCATGGGAGTCCGCTCCGGAGTTTGTCCCAAGCTTCTTGACCATCACGTGCCTGTTCAACGCGATAACCTGCTTTATTAAATGTGAGAGAGAGCAATTCCCTGACGGTAATAGAGTCATCAATAATCAGCACTGTTGGCTCAATCTTGACAGGGGGAATGTCTGGCGTAATCGAAGTCACTTTACCATCCCAAAGATTAACACCAGGTTGTTTGGAGATTCTTCCTTGGAAAATGTCAAGGATTTCCAGCACGTCAGCAATCGGCATAATACGACCATCACCCAAGACAGTAGCACCAGCGACACCAACTGGTTTTGGTGCTGGTCCTTCAAATTGCTTAATCGCAATCTCTTGTTCGTTAAGTACCTGATCCACCTGTAGGGCAATCAATGTATTTGCTGAGCGCACGACCACAACAGAAATCATGTCATCGTCACGGTTCCCACTATAAACACTCCCGCGACTTAGTTGCCGATTCAAAGTTAACAGTTCCTTAAGCGGTTGGAATGGCAGTAAAGTATCACGCCACGGAATCAATTTCCGCCCGTCAGCAATCTGCTGGACATTTTTCACATGGATGTCCAGAGTATCTTCCACACCATCCATTGGGAAGGCTATCCTTGCTTTATCGGAGACGCAACAAAGAGCTTTGCAAATACTCAAAGTTAAGGGCAGACGAATAGTGAAAGTCGTTCCCTTGCCTACAGTAGAATCAATGGTAATTGTTCCCCGGATTTCACTGATCCTGGTACGAACAACATCCAAACCTACACCGCGACCGGCTAAATCATCTGCTTGATCTTTGGTGCTGAAACCGGCTTGGAACAGCAAGTTGTAGACTTCAACGACGGACATTATTTTGGCTTGTTCTAATGTCATCATCCCTCTGTTGATTGCCTTTGCCTTGACTCCTTCAAGATCAATACCTGCACCATCATCGCCAACGGAGATGATTGTTTGGTTGCCTTGATGGAAGGCGCGGACGGTAATGACTCCCATCGCTGGTTTACTAGAAGCCAGCCTTTCCTCTGGTGTTTCAATACCGTGAGCGATCGCATTATTCAGCAAATGCATCAGTGGATTTTTTAGATGCTCCAAAATCATTTTGTCAATCAAGCTATCTTGACCTTCAATCACCAGCTTCGCTTGTTTGCCACACCTAATCGCACCCTCACGCACGCCTCGCTCGAGAGGAGTGATAATTTCAGTAAAAGGCTCCATACGACTTCGCGTGATTCCTTCTTGTAATTGAGTCGTCACCTGTCGGAACTGCCGCGCCACTCGTTCGGTTTCTTCAGTCACAAAGTCAATGTCACTTGCTGACTCCCTCACCCGCACGATCATTTCGATCATTTCCTGGGACAAGGAATGAAAGGGAGTAAACCGATCCATTTCCAGCTCGCTAAAACCCCTATCCTTATCTGAGTTAGAACCAAATCCAGTATTTTTGCGACTAGCTAACAGAGATGCCTCCAGTAGCGATCGCTCGTACAATTCCTGCATCCTCGATCCTACGTCTGACAGTTGCTGCACTTGACTGAGCAAATTATCTAAAGACTGTCGCAGACGCTCTTGATCCTGTTCTAAAGTGTTGCGATTGACCACCAATTCTCCAACTAAATTACTGAGGTCGTCGAAGTGCTTAACTGGAACCTTCATGAGTTGTTCAAATCTCAGAGTGCGAGTCACAGGGGGACGCGCCAGATCTCCCTTCACCATCTGCTCCAATTCCTGGAAATGATTTTGACTATCCCATGAAGCAGCATTTAGTGGAACTTGTGACACTCCCACGAGCAGTTCTTCTGTGGCAGCAATTTCTTGTTCTGGCATCGCACTTAATGCTGCTTCCTGTTTTAGCAACTCATCCAACTCAGCAAACTCATCTGCCACAGAAGCGCCATCTATCATTTCTTCCTGTTCTGTCTCAGCAGCTTGCTCTCTAATATATGACAAGACAGCCATTTCATTTTCTATTATCTGTGCTTCTATAGGGGAGATTGCCGCCTCTAAACTTTCTAGTTCTGGTTGAGTATCTAAAAGCTCCTGAAAATCCTTAATGGAATCCTCGAAGACTGTACTTTCCTCAATAGCTTGAACACTTTTTACTACTGTTGATTCTTGCTTCTCTTTATCTGGCAGAGTCATTTCTTCTGCCAATACATCGTCTAGTATCGGCAATGAATTCTCAACTAAACTGTGTACCGTGAAAGGATTGTCAATACTATCAAGCTCAATATCATTTAATCTAGTTGTTGGCAAATTTTCTAACAGAACTGGCAAAGTCTCATCACTCTCCACCTCAAGAGTGTGAAACCAAAACGGGTTTTCGCTCCATATATCAGTATCCTCTCTGGACTCGCTCAATTTAGAATTGCCTTTATGACTATCTTGCACCTCCAGAGATGGTAGTGGTGAGCTATCTATTGAATTATCACCAAGCAAATTCGTAAATTCTGGTGTAAAATCTAGAACTTCTGGAGCTTGCGTTGTGGAAGGGTTTCCAGAGTTGAGAAGCCACCCTTGTTGTTGTGAGTTGATCTCGTTGTCAACAGTTGAGCTTGTTGAATTACTTGGTGCTAATTCCCTAAATAATTCATCTTCCGTCTCCAATGGAAATAGCATATCCAACTGCTCTTCCAACTGGAAATCGATCTCCAAATTTTCCAAATTCAAACTGGCAGAGTTCGAGAGGATTGGCTCTCTATCGTTGCCAAAAATATCATCAGAAGCTGCGGCAGCAAATAAAATCTCCTCTAACGCCTTCGCTGCGTCTTGCTCAACTCTAGGATTAAATTCGCCTTCTTCAGTGCTCTGCTCCCAGAAGCTACTCAAATCGTCTTCTTGCCGAGAAAATGTTGCAGCTTGAGATTGTGCTTCCAATAAGTCATCACTTGAGTCATTAACAGAGATAGGACTGAGTTCTTCTTCTGTTTGGGCCAACAAATCTAACAATGCTCCGACCTGAGATTGAGCTTCCAATAAGTCATCACTTGACTCACTAACAGAGATAGGGCTGAGTTCTGCTGTTTCCGGTAACAAATCTGGCAAAGACAAAATCTCGTCCTTAAACAAATCTTGCAAAAAGATTTCGTCTAAGTGAGGAATAGGAGACTCCAATTCAGTGTGAGCGCTAAGAGCATTTTCGTTAGTTACATCGACATTAGTAGTTTCTTGAAATAAGTCATCAAAACTACTTTCAAATTTTATAGACAGTTCTATATTAGCATTTGTCTCTGGTTGTAATTGAGTGACTTTGTTATACTCAAAGATGCTTGGATTATTTTCACGATTTTGTGTTTCTTTCTCTTCTTCCAATAATTCCTCACCAAACAACTGCATTATAGTTGCCTCTTCCTTTGCAGTTATTTGACTTTGTTGACCTTCAAATAAAAACTTAAATTCGCTATCTGCATCCTCATCCTTGCTGCTTTTCAAATCAATTCTTATTTTCTCTATTGAGGAAATATCTAAAATTTCCACCTGTTCCCAAGTTCCATCTAATTCAGAAGTCTCTCCTTCAAACAAATCGGCGAGGGAATTTAATTCTGCTATTCCTACCTCTGGTTCATACGAATCAAAACTGCTCGTGTTGGCAGGTGTGTTGTCAACGTAATAGTTTAGTTGGTCTGACAGTTCTGATAAAGTTGTAATACGATCTTGTGCTTGAATCTCAATGTCTGTATTTTTAGAGCCTTCTAAAATAGTAGAGATTGTTTGTGGAATTTCATCATGTACATCAAGAATATTCGTAGATCCGACTAGCTTTGATGCACTTGTCATTGTTAAGACATTTTCTTCGGATTCATCCACAGAATCAATAGATATTTCTAATAATTCAATCTCTTGAATTTTAATGAGTGATTCTAGAGGCTGATTAATAACGATTTCTGTTTGTCTACCAGCTAGAACTAATTCGAGAGCTTGTTTAATTTCTGTAATAACAATTTTGGCTAAAGTCAAATAGGTATTCTCTGGATTGGCGATCGCACTTCCGGCTAAGCTACACAACCGACACCAATGAGACCAATTCAATTCTTCACCAAGTCTGACTAAATGATAACAGCACTCTTGAAGATTTTGCCGAGTTTCAGGTGTTGCTGTTTGCTTAAAAAGTTGCAACATTTCCCGCAGTATTTGGATTACTTGGGTTTGAATGTGCTGTCTTCGCTCGCTTTCGTTAATAGTTACTCCTACTACAGTTGGAGTACTGGTTGTTACTTCTGCATTTCCTTGTTTTACAAGAACCTCTAAATATTCGTGTAGCCATTTAAAGACTGGTTCGGCTTCTGCCATCAAAGCATTAGCTGTCTCTTCTGAAAGACCAATAGGTCCCTCTAATTGCTCTAACAGGGCTTTCAGAGTATCAGATACACCGAGAAACAAAGACTCTAACTTTTGGTCAACCCGAATAGGGTGTTCTTTCAAAACTTTAAAACAGTCTTCCAGACGGTGAGAGGTTTGCTGAATGCTACTCAAACCGAGCATTGCCGCTCCTCCCTTAATCGAGTGAGCCGCTCGAAAGACTTCGTTAATCGTCTCCGAGTCGTCAAGGGTACTTTGGAGATTTAACAACCCCTGCTCAATCGTGTTCAGGTGGTCTTTTGATTCCTCAATGAAGTAACCTAAAATACGTTGTTGTTGTTCATGCAACATAATTAACAGTTATGAATTATGAGTTATGAATTATGAGTTATAAGTTAGGAGTTAGGGGTTATTAGTTGTGATTTTTATTCTTCACTCCGCACCTCCTAACTTCTGTACAGACGCGACATAGCGCATCTGTACATTTACCTCGATTCAGCCGTTTCCACCCGGAAGCGTTCAACCGAAGCTATCAAGTCACCAGACACACCCACCAAATGTTGCAAGGCACCAGAAACTCGTTGTGCTTCTTGAGAAGTTTCTTGCGCCGTTAATTCCACAGATTGCATCACCTGAGCAACAGCACGCGAGGTTTCTGTCTGTTCCTCTGTGTTATTAGTAATAGATCCTACTAGAATATCGATGCGATTTGCTACTTGAATAATGTTTTCTAGTGATCGCTTGGCTTCTTCTGCCAATTTTGTGCCTTTAATGACTTGTTGTGTGCCTTCTTCCATTGCAGTCATTACAGAGCCTGTTTCGCTTTGGATCTGCATCACAATTTGCTCAATTTCCTTCAATGATTTAGCCGATCTATCTGCCAATTGGCGGACTTCATCAGCTACAATTGCAAACCCCCGTCCAGCTTCTCCAGCTCGTGCCGCTTCAATACTCGCATTGAGTGCCAACAAATTTGTTCTTGAGGCAATCTGAGAAATCAATGCCACAATTTTAGAAATTTCTTGGGATGATTCTGCCAATCGCTTTACTTTCCGGGTTGTTTCTGCCACAGTTTCCCGAATTTCTAAAATCCCAGCCACTGTATTCTCCACCGCTTCCCCACCTTTAAGGGCGATCTCATTGGCGTTACGGGCAACCTCTTCGGCTTCCCGTGCTGCTTCTGCGACTCGTTGAATCGAGTCAGTCATCACCTGTACAGAGGAGAGCGTGACTGCTAATTCTTCTGCCTGTCGTAAGGCGTCTGTAGACAAGGCTCTGGCAAAGGTTTCGGAATTCGTTGCCCCTTTCGTCACTTCCCGTGCTGCGACTTTCACTTGTTGTACAATATCCCGCAGGTTTTGAATTGTCAGGTTAAAAGCATCAGCAACTGCTCCAAGTACGTCAGCTGTTACCTCAGCTTGCACCGTCAAATCTCCCCTGGCTGCTCCTTCTACATCGTCTAGTAGGCGAATCACTTGCCGTTGCAGGTTTTCTTTTGCCTCCTCTTGTTCTTGAGCTTTGCGTGTCGCTTCATTGGTTGTTGTAAAAACAACACGAGCCATCTCATTGAAGCCTGTAGCTAACTGCCCGAATTCATCTTCTGAATACACGGTTGCTTGGACATTTAAATTTCCTTGCCGCACAGCATCAAATTGAGCTTGCAAGTCCTTAGTTGTGCGGCGAATTTGCCAGATTGTCAGATTTCCCATCAAACCGGTCGTCGCAAAACTGGCTATTCCAGCTGCTAATGTCATTGCCCAACCTGTATTTCTGATTGACTCCCGTTGTTGAGGTGGAGATAAGTTAGCTGCGGCAAAGCTGACTCCAGCAACAACGATTGCTGATAATACACCCACAGCACCAGCGATGAACCATTGCTTTCTTTCTAGGGGAGCATTTTCTAACGGTGCGAGAAAACCTTGCTCAATACTAATCTGAGGTTCTATCTTCCTTGCATCTGTTGGAATAGAGACTGGAATGGCTTCAGGTGAAGCACTTATACTGAATAACTCAGAACACCGATTGTTTTCAGCACTTAACAACCACTCTCCCCGCAAAAAGGAAGCCATAGTATCAGGCACATGAGTCGGTGCCATCAAATGCTGTACATCAAGCCAATGCATACTGCCTATTTTCTCTACCGCCAAACCCACTATTGTTTCTTGTTCTTCAATGGCAATCACCTGGATCTCTGAGCGATCCGTGTTTAATGCCGTTGCTTCTCCTAGAAATTGACCCAAATCTGCTACCCAAATGACTCTACCTCGTAAATTTAGGGTACCCAAAAGTAAAGGAGAAGCATTAGGAATCGGGGTGATTTTATCAGGACTCAGTTCGATAACCTCTCGAATGCCCGTGGCTAGTAGTGCAAACTCCTGATGCGAGGAAATGTAAAACCTCAAATATAACTCACCTTCAGGACTTTCTACTTGTAGTTCGGGACGGAAGTGATCTTCACTACCTCCTAAAAAGTCAGGTTTACTAACCATATAAGCATTCATCCTTATCCTCGCAGCAGTTGTTTGACAGTTCCCACCAACTCGGTAGGTTGAAAAGGTTTGGCTATATAAGCATCTGCACCCTGCTTCATACCCCAGTAGCGATCAAATTCTTCACCTTTGGAAGAACACATCACCACTGGGACATTTTGAGTTTTTGGATCGGACTTTAACCGACGGCAAACTTCGTAGCCATTCATTCGGGGCATGACAATATCTAACACCACTAAATCGGGAGGCGTTGTTTGAATGGTTTCCAACGCTTCTACTCCATCTTTAGCATGGGTAACTGTTAAGCCACTGGCTTTGAGGAGATCTGTAATCATCTCCCTTTGAGCGATACTATCTTCCACAATCAGAACTTTACTCATAAAATCCTTAATCTACCTCAGTCATGTAGACGTTCCCATTTGGCACTTTCCCTGGTCTCTCTGCAAGCATTCGTTGTATAAATTTATTCTATTCCTGAAATAATTTACTAGATGGAGAAAATTTTATCTTTTTACCTTATGGCATGAGATTCTTCGATGCCCTCTACCTTCTTAATGAGGCAGGGTGGTTCTGCGATTATATTTGTTACCTCATATGATTGTTGGATCAACAACCCTGGTATCTTTTCTATCACTCCTCACAATACTACAGTTAAGATATTTTTCTACTAACATGACTAACTCAGCATTTCCAAACGGCTTTGTCAGATAATCTGTCGCCCCAACCATTCTGGCCTTAGCTTGATCGATAAACCTATTGTGACTAGTGAGCATAATAATTGGCACCAGTTGAAACACTGTAGAATGCCTTAGCATTGAGCAGATCTCGTACCCATTTAATTCCGACATGCTTGTGTCGCACAAAATTAAATCTGGTTTGAATTGAAAAACGAGACTCAGCGCCTCCAGAGGATTCGTGAGTGTTATCACTTCATAGCCATGTGGCTTTAGAATAGACTTTACGGTTTCACAGACGGCGATCACATTGTCAATACAGACGATACGTGTTTTTTGACGATCCTCAAAATCAAGAGGACGATCTGAGTAAATACCATTTGACTTCACTGAAGGAACAAGTTGCACCCAACCTTGTTCCACGTATGGATATATTGCCTTGGCAACCGTCACAATATCTCGATCAATATAACGTGCTAGTTGACGTAGAGATGTTTTGCCATCCACCCAATGCTGAAGCTTATTCACCGTTGCTTTTGGTAGTGCGTGGCTCAATTGAATGAGATTGGTCAGTACCGGAAATTGATCTGGAGACTGAATATGTGGATATAATTGCTTCCACTCTTGCAATTGCTTAATCATTTTGGTCAAAATGGGTGCAATCTCCAAAGTTGTCAGTTGTGGAGCAAGTGCCGAACCATGCTGAAAAATAAAGCTGCCTTGATGCAAACTTAGCAGGTCAAAAAGTATTTCGTGTACAAGGCTGAATACTATACCACGAGCTTGGCTTGGGTTGATAATATTTTGCTCTAAAAGCATCCATAAATACCCGTATTCTGGCATATTCAGCGATTCTAAGGAAATTAGCTGTCTTTGGTCGATTTGCATCTTCACTCGGTAACGATGCAAGTAATGACCCACCCGCGATAAACTGCTATCACCGTCACTGGCATAGACAATTTGACCGTTGAGAAAAAAGACGAACCAAGACTGTTGTCTAAACGAGGAGGAAAGTCGATGGCTGAAAGCCTTTTCTCCATTAGTTTTATCAGTCTTGTCAAAAATGTCGGTTTCAACAAACAACACTCCGGTTCGCTGTCCCAACTCAATCAGTTGCAGGATACTGCGAATATCGATTTCATTTAAAATTCCCTGCATTTAGCCGAAAAGCTCTCCTTGTAATTTCTTTTACATCACTTGTTTATTCTGCCCTGCAAATGAGAGAAATGGGGAATGAGTCATGCCTCATAAATTCTTACCAATTACCGACTCTTGATCAACAGAGTGACTATCCCAACTCGATCCAAAACCATTTATCTTAAAAATTTTAAGAGACTTTGAATAACCCAGTGATAATACGGTAGTCATGACATTAAGAATAAGTACAAAATGTTAAAGATGTAAGAAGTCGATTCTCTAAAATTCGACACGTGACATTTTGATTTATAAAGAGTTTTGTCTGTCTTATTTTCCATAACTCAGGTTCAACAAGACTAGTGAAACCCATATTTTAAGTATTAATCATAACAGTGGTATCAAGTACACAAAAGGATTATAGAGTGTGCTGTATTTAGCAGAAGTACAAAAACAGAAAGGCGGCTTGCTCGGTGGTGGCGGTAAAACTGAACTGAAACTGCTAGCTTGTCAGCGAACCGACCAGAGTTGGAGTACTGTGTCGGAAGAAGTCATCGGTACTGAGGAAGCTAGCAAATTAAACGATGGCGTACTCATACTGGTTGAACTGAATCCGAATCGTCAAGTGCAACGGATTCAAGAAGCCGGGCGTCCACTAGTTAACATTTTGCAAAATTTTTCCCGGCAGTTAGAAAAATTTAAGGTCAAAGAAGAAGAGATCAATCAGTGGAAGCAGTCACTTACGTTTCAAGCGCAAGAACTAAACCATCGCGAAATGGATATGGAAGCACGTTTGGAACAACTGCAAAACATGGAGGATGAGTTTCAAAACTTAGAAGCACAAAAACAGGAAGTTGAGACATCCCGCACAGGCATTGAGCGACTGCAAGAAGAAATTGAGCGCAAGCGTCAGGAACTCGAAGGCGCTTGGGAGCATTTGCACGGTGAGCAACGTCTCCTCGAGGAGTTTAAAGCAGAATATCAACAAAAAGCTGGATTGGACGAGCAGCAAAGTCGAGTTCTAAGTGAGTTACTAGACAGCCTCTCCAATAGCGTTGCTCCCACAGAAATAGTCCGGGAACACCTCAATCTTGCCTTTGAAATCGTCAAAAATCAGCAAGTTTTTCTTGAACCATACTCCCAACAACTACAGCTGCAAAAAACTACAGTTAACGAACAACAGTTGGAAGTTGACCGTCTGTCACAATTATTGGTAGAGAGCCAAAATGAATGGCAGCAAGCTCAAAATTCTCTGGAACAACAAACTTCCCAGTTGAAAGTGAATACAGCCGATTTCAACAGCAAGCAAGAGTATGTGCGGATGTTGAAAGAGCAGTTGCATTACCAGCAAGAGTTATCCGAGCAAATTCGCTCCTCGGTGGCAATTTCTGGTAATAGGGTGAAAACTCAGCAAGTTGATGTGAATGCTTTGGAGAAAATGCCTGTAGAAGAACTGCAAAAGTTGGTGCAAGACTTGCAGGAAAAGTTGGGGATTGACTCTAGTTTCGTTAACGATCAAGAACTTGAACTTACATACAAGCAAAAAACTATTGAAGAATTACAAAAGAAGATACAGCAAGCATCAGAGCTAGATCTCAATAGTTTAGAAGCTGAACTAGTAGATGAAAAAGATCTCTACCGAATGCTGAATGAAACTTTGGTGGGACAACGTCGTAATTTATTAGAGCGTGAGGAGTTTATCAAGCAACACCAAGTTGTACTGTCTTGGCGACAAGGAAATTCTCTTGTTTTTGGACTTGAAGAGCAAAAAATTGATTTAAAACCAATTCTTTTGCAAATAGAAACGTATCAACAACAATATTCCGAAGAAATAGAAAACCTAGAAGTTGAGATGGCTCAGATACTTGCCAGTATCGAGCAAACACAACTTATTGTTGAGAGAGAAACTCAAGAACAGCAGATGAAGCGCCAAGAACTCCTTTCCATCGAACAAAACTTGTTGTCCCTACAAACAACAACTGCTGAATCTTGGGGTCGGGTTCATCTTTATCAAGAGGTACTACAACCCATGCAAGATGGGCTGAATGGGTTACAGCAGAAGTTACTTGGAATTGCTGAAGCTTTGGCGCAAGTCCAAGTCACTGGTGATTATCAACTCCAAGCTGTAACTCAAATGCGCCAAACTATCCTCAGTCTGATAGAATGAGCAGGAGCCAATTGCATGCCACGCCATTCGTATGTTTGCTGTAGCAACATTTGTACAGCAGAACTTCGTTCAGTTATTCTTTTATTGAATAACAATCCAATCGCCTTCTGCTTTAGCTGTCATACCACCAGGAAATGGATCTGTTTGCGAACGGTTTGGTGCTGTGATTAGTGCTGTGAGTTTTTCGATGTGCTCAAAACTAGGGGCAGTATTTAGTTCTTGTTGCAATATTTGACGCATGACACGACGTTGTAGCGCCAATGGTGCTTTCTGTAGTACACGACGATTTAGGCGTAAGGGTAATGGAGAGTCGAAAATTCCTTCCTTCTCTCCCTCATTACCTTTACTCCACTCTCTAACGCTCGCTTGTTCTCTCAACAGTTGAGCCGCTTGTTCTAAATATTCCACCTCTGCTTGTAAGAGTTCTGCTGTTTGGGCTAAAGCTGATTCAACTTGGGGGTTGAAATTTTCTTGCAAATATGGTATCAACTCTTGACGAATGCGGTTGCGAGCGTATTTCTTATCTTGATTTGTGGAATCTTCCCAAATTGGTAGTTGGAAGTCTTGACAAAACTGTCCTGTTTGTGTACGAGTTATTTCTAAAAGTGGACGTACTAAAACAATGCCATCAGTTAATGAGCGTTGCCAACCTAAAGCTTGTAAACCGTCTGCACCAGTGCCACGAATTAAATTGTAGAGTAGGGTTTCCGCGCGATCGCTCTGATTATGACCTGTCACAATGCTTTTGTAGTGATTGCTATTCGCGATCGCGCCTATTGCTTGATACCGCCAATTACGTGCCGCAGCTTCACTATTTATCGGTTCTGTCGCAGTTTGTAAATAAAATGATATTCCCCAACTTGCAGCGAGACTTTCTACATAGTTGGCATTCGCTTGCGAGTCAGGACGCCAACGATGATCGCAGTGGGCAATAGCTAAATGCCATCCCCACTTTGGTTGTAAATCTAACAGTAATTTCATCAAACACAGAGAATCCTGTCCACCGGAAACAGCAACTAATAACCGCTCGTTGCGTTCAAAGAGGTGGCGCGAGCGAATAGTTCGGTGTATTTTTGCATGAAGCGCAGTCCATTCCATTTCGTTCCAAGATTGAGTAGCGATCGCCCCCAATGCCTGTAAATATTTATTTATAATTTTATTATGCGAATCCGCAGCCTATAGCACTCAAGAGCGCGAAAATTCTGAGAAGCTCCCGATACCGAACAACCACTCAAGGCTTGGTATGATGAAGTCTTTGGTCTAAAATGGGATATTCTGACAAACATCAAAAGCACCTATCTTAAAAAGTAAAAAGTAAAAAGTAAAAAGTAAAAAGTAAAAAGTAAAAAGAGAA
>CALMVQ010000165.1 GCA_937873135.1 uncultured Scytonema sp.
TGCCCAGAGAGTGTGGCTTTCAAACTGCCATCGCACCCCCACAGTTTCACCGTTTGCGTCAGCCAAAAGCGGGGTGGGGTTCTTTTTCCACATGAGTGACTCACACAAACCGCCCTTATAAAACCTTGTGAGTGTGAGAGTGTTGTTTAATGTTGTCTTCCTTGGTAACAACTCGTTTGAGGTTTAGCACTCGTTTGCGTTCTATAGAATAGGTGAAATCACTGTAGGTTGTACCCAGAGGGATCAGGGATTGGGCTTGTACACGACGCTTGTAGGTACGAGCCGCAGCGATCGCGCGTTGTGCAAATTCATCAGCAAACTGAGCTAACTCTGGGAACCCAGATGGCATTTGGGGATCGCTACCATCAATCACAGATCCTAACGTTGTTGCCTTGGCAAATTTATACGAGGTAGGAATCCCTTTAACAAGAGCTTCTAGAGATGCAGAGGGAATAGGTTCGATGATCTCAACTTGATGCACTTCTCCGTCTTCTTTGACAAAGCAAGTTGCTAAGCCGATAACTATATAATCATCCGGTGTGAGATCGAGAGCATTAGTATCAGAATTTGCAATTGTCATAAGAAAATCTTATCAAACCTTGACAGTGACCCAGAAAAGTCTGCATTCCTTGTGGCATTTTAGCAAGTTTGTGATCAAAAGCGATCAAAAAGTAGCTTGTGGATGGAATACGGTACGTCAGTGCGAATTTATTTGTTAAGGCAGGCAGAGGGTGCAGGGGGGAAAGAAAAGACTAATTTTCTACTAACTCTTTCCTCCCCTGCTTAAGCGAACCGTATTGCCAAGGGTGGAATATGCTTTCTTTTGAGCCAACACCGCAAGCAAAATCCACACATTCAGATAACTTTTTCTGGAATTCGACTTTAGAACGGTGTATTAAGCATTGAAATTCAACGCTCTGTTGAGGCAAAGATGCCCCAACTCAGTACAAACACTGATACATATTCAGACACTAATGGTATAAACTAATAAAACATTCAGTAGTGACCCAAGTATATGCCCTCGAAACGGTTATGTGAGTTACAACATTCACCCTTTACACTAACACTCAAGTACTCAACTACAGCCACCTTAGCAAGTGACACAGAGGGAAAGTCACCAGCCAGAAAAAAATATAAGTTTATCTCATAGAGCAGCAGCTCAAGCAGGATGATATGAAAAGTCACTCATTTTTTGCATCTGGTGACGATAGTAATTACCGTTACCAATTAGCTGTAGACAAAACAAGCAAACCTCAACAGAAAACATACAGTAGCGGCAATATTGCTTCAGAAGACAGTAGCTTGCGCTCTTATGCTTTAAGGTCAGCTCAACAAGGAGATTTCACAGAAGCGATCGCACTTTTAAGCCAGCTGATTTATCGCCATCCTCATAATGCCATAGATTATAACAACAGAGGGTTGATTTATTTTCAAAGTGGTGAAACGTATAAAGCGTTTTGCGACTATAACACTGCCCTAGAACTTAATCCTAGCTTAGCGAGTGCTTATAACAATCGAGCAAATTACTACGCAGCTTGCGGGGAATTGAGAGCAGCCCTCGTCGATTACGAGCGAGCTATAGACTTAAATCCCAGCCATGTACGAGCATGGATTAACAAGGGCATTACCTTACGTGATTTGGGGCAATACGAGGAAGCTATTGAGAATTTTGAGGTAGCACTGCTTTTTGGGCAACTCGAAGGTCATATTTTAGCTGAGCAAGGCAGAACCTATCATATGTGGGGTGACTGGAATTGCGCGATCGCCAATTACCGCCGCGCCCTCCAGCAACTACCTTTACATAATCGTCAAAAAGACATTCCGGGTTGGCGCTTGCGTATACAAGTTGAAAATTGGTTAAACGATCTGCTGTGTCCGTACTGTTAAATCGATAGCAGAAAATGTCTCTATTGAAAAAAAGCTCAGTGTGCTGATAGAAACCTTTACTATCCACATTCTTATGGCTCTACTCGGGATCGACGGTAGCGGGGAACCTTCCAGATTGCCTCGCTGAAAGGATACTCAACACAATTCCAAGAGCAGAAAGATAGACAGGAGAGAAATATCTATATTTAAACTAGATTGTAACTTATTTCTCACTGTCTGGTTATTTCTGCCGAACTGTACTAAATATAAGTCGGAATCAATTTAGCTACGGTCTTTCAACTGCTGTCGTATCCTTTGGGAAAACGACTTGACGCTGATTGGGATCAAATCGGTAGCCTTGTTCTTGCATAATACTTTTTGCTTGACGCGGATCGAAGTCACGGTTAAATTCTGCGTACAATCCATTAACACGACCTTCCATTAGCTTGACTTCTGTACGAATTTCTCGTAACTTTTCTTGTTGTAACCAATGGTAAGGCAGAAGTTGCGCCAAGGTAGATGCGGCTGCTGCTGAAATCACCAGGTTAACACCTATTTTGGCTGTTGTCTCTAGTGCCATTACTTGGTAAGAGCGTTGGCGGAGATGCCGCTTTGGTCGAGAAGTAACCCGGCGTTTTTGTCTCGGTTGTACCGGAGGCTTAGACGGTTGAAAGGCGTTCATAGTACTGATAATATTCTCGCTCTTATTAAAAATTCTCCTGAAAACCTCGTTTTAAAAAAAACGGGGAGAAAAATTCTTGCACGGTTGGCACCTTTTATGGTATTTTTGTACTATAAAGAAAAAGTAAAAATACCTCTCACAAAACCTGGTAGTATAACCCTGGAATAGAATAGGGGATGTTGATTGCTATCTGCTAACTGTCAACAGAAAGACTGCTTATTTAAAAAATCGCGTTCGGCTTTCGGGAGAGCGTGTCTCATAGCACAAGTGATCGCTTGCCGCTAGGTGCAAAAAAATGCACATAGACAGGGCAGATGGGAGGCGTACTGCTTGGGTTCCCTTGGCAGGCAACCGTGTTCTTTGCAGTGGAGGGCATTAGCGATCTTCGATCTTCGCAGCGATCTTCGAGTCTTCTCCCAAGGGGAGACGCTGCGCGAACGAGCGCGACTCGGTAGCGATCTTCGAGGCACGAGCGTCGGAACGAGCGTGCCTCGCTCTCCCTTGTCTTGTTCCTCCCAAAGTGAGAAGCTGCTTTGTAGCTTGCTTCCCCGTTCGCGTTAGCGTCTCCGACTGGAGTTGGGGTACGAGCATCTCCCACAAAGCAAGCCGTTCTTTCTTGTGTTCCTGTTCCCCACAGAGGTTCCCTCACTCTTGGGGGTGGCTAGTAATCTACCAACCCAAAATTGCCGAGTTAAGGCAAGCAGGATAGGCAGGGGCGATTAGAGGAAGCAGGGGAGAAAAAGATTTATCTTGCTGCTATTAACCTCTTAAAGTTGCCTTGGCAGACTAGTAGAAATTATAGACAATCTTATCCCAGTAAGAGAGTAAGTTGCTACACAGTCATACTTATGTTTGCTCAGGAGTATTAATAAGTAACACACCGACAAACAGTTCCTCTACGCAGTTAATAAACTTATTTAGCTGCCATATTACTGCATTTTTTCTCTCTTGCTACACTTAAATTATTAAGTATTTAAGAATACAGGTGGAATCAACGAATATTTTAATTACTAGAATTCAGATTAAATACGCGAAATAAAATCTCCCGGATTTTATTCCGGGAGATGAGTTTAAGCGCGTCGGCTTACTTGTAAAGTTCTGTTGCTAACCGCCAAGCAAGGAAACCAGGAATCAGCGCCACAATTAGAGCAATGTAAACTTGACCATCTGATATTGACATTGTTCGCTACCTCTAAGTCTCAATATATTTTGAACACGTCTACTACTTTTCACCGTTTTACCGGGATAATGGAATACTTTGTTACAATTATATAAGCTTTGCCAATCAGCAAAAAACAATTCTTGAGTGAGTTGGTTTTATTAGACGGTGGATGTAGTAGCAATAACAATTTTAATTGTCAAGACCAGATTTTATGCTCCTGCTTTATTTCTAAATTTTTAATTTTTAATTTACAGCAAACCCCTCTATGGTTTTTTTTTAGGAATCGACTTCGGTACTTCTGGCGCAAGATCTGTCATAATTGACCTGGAAGGGACCATACAAACAGAAGCTCGTTATCCGTTTCAAATTTCCGAGACTTCTGACTTGGGAGCATGCTGGCAAGAGGCTTTATTTAGTTTAATCGAGCAAATTCCCAGAGTTTTGCGACCTGAAATTCAGGCGATCGCCATTAATGGGACTTCTGGGACTGTCTTGCTCTGCGATGCTGTTGGTCAACCTGTAGATACACCACTGCTATACAATGATGCACGAGGCGCAGTGGTCACCCGTCGCCTAAGAAGCATAGCGCCAGAGAATCATACCGTCATAAGTGCAACTTCCAGTCTTGCTAAACTTTTATGGATGTTGCAATTGCCGAATAGTGCTCAAGCCAAGTACTTTATGCACCAAGCCGACTGGCTGGCATTTCTCCTACACGGGCAGTTAGGGATTAGTGACTACCATAATGCTTTAAAGCTGGGTTATGACGTGGAAGAGTTAAGATACCCAGATTGGTTGGAAAAGCTGCAAATACAAGTTCATCTACCAAAAGTTATAACTCCCGGTACTCCCATTGCTCAATTAAGTCCGAAAATCGCCATTAATTTTGGTTTTCGTCGTGATTGCCTGGTATGTGCTGGTTCAACAGATAGTATTGCCGCTTTTATTGCCAGTGGTGCCAAATTGTCGGGTGAAGCAGTAACTTCTCTGGGATCAACACTTGTTCTGAAGTTATTGAGCCGTACTCGTGTGGAGGATGCAAGGTACGGGATCTACAGTCATCGGTTGGGGGATTTATGGCTTGTTGGAGGTGCTTCCAATACTGGGGGTGCAGTGTTGCGGCAATTTTTCTCAGATGCTGACTTAGAACGATTAAGTGCTGAGATTGACGCATCAAAAATCAGTAAGTTGGATTATTACCCGTTGCTCAAAGCAGGTGATCGCTTTCCGATTAACGATCCCAATCTGCCACCACTAATGGAACCACGCCCAGATAATCCTGTAGAATTTTTGCATGGGTTACTGGAAAGTATAGCTCGTATAGAAGTCAGAGGGTATGAATTGCTACAGGATTTAGGCGCAGAGCGACTGACTTGTGTTTACACAGCTGGGGGTGGTGCAGTAAATTCTACTTGGACAGCGATTAGGGCACGAAGGCTCCAAGTTCCTATGGTTTCTCCGGTAAATACAGAAGCTGCTTATGGAACAGCTTTACTGGCTATGCGCGGAGTGAGTGGTAATTGCTAATTGAGTTATGCTTTGTATCAAGCAAAGTAAGAATCGATAACTCATTACCCCTTAGCAATTACCCATTCGCCATGATCTTTAAATCACTTTTTGTAGGTGTTGCACCAGTTGCTGTGCTTGCAACACACCCTCAATCCGATCCACTGGCTTACCCTGCTTAAACAGTACTAGGGTTGGTAAGGCTTCGATTTGATAGTGACTCGCTAATTCTGGATACTTTTCCGTATCAATCTTAACGATCCGCAGACGACCTTGAAGCTGTGCATTGACTTGCTCTAGAATTGGAGCCATCATTTTACAAGGACCACACCAGTCAGCGTAGAAATCTACTAACACTGGTACATCTGCACCAGATAGCATTTCTTCAAAACTGCTAAATTGCTTTTTTGTAGCCATATAACACGCACCGATTTTCTATCGTTTGATTTCCATAGTAATTCTTGCCAACAGCAATCTGTGTAATCTCCTGCTTGTTTTTGAAACAGTGCGCTCGTGCGCTCGTTTTTATCAGCCCTTCTGGCAAGGCAGAGGGCAGCTATGCTATATCCAGGTACAAATCACCGTATGATTATGAGCGCAGTTTAATCGACCGAGATCAAGACAATGGAAGTCTTACCAGAAAATTTGCAAACTTTACGTGGTCAAGTAGCAATTGTTACGGGTGCATCACGGGGAATTGGGCGGGCGATCGCCCAAGAGTTAAGCAAGTTTGGAGCAAACGTTGTTGTCAACTATGCCAGTTCTAGTGATGCCGCCGAAGAAGTCGTCGATCTAATTACGAAAGCGGAAGGAAGTGCGATCGCAATACAAGCAGACGTTAGTCAAGCCGATCAAGTGGATGCACTGCTTAAAAGCGTGATGGAAAAGTTTAATCGTGTTGATATTTTAGTCAACAATGCAGGTATTACCCGCGACACTTTGCTGTTAAGGATGAAGCTAGAAGATTGGCAAGCTGTCATCGATCTCAACCTCAGTGGTGTTTTCTTGTGCACTCGCGCTGTTAGTAAAGTGATGCTCAAGCAACGTTTTGGGCGAATTATCAATATTACCTCCATTGCTGGACTTATGGGCAACCCCGGACAAGCAAACTACAGTGCCGCTAAAGCAGGCGTCATCGGCTTTACGAAAACCATAGCTAAAGAATTTGCCTCTCGCGGCATCACGGTTAACGCTGTTGCCCCAGGCTTCATCGCCACTGACATGACTAGCAATATAAATTCTGAAGAAATTCTTAAATTTATTCCTATTAGTCGCTTTGGTCAACCAGAAGAAGTCGCTGGGATGGTGCGCTTCCTCGCCGCCGATCCTGCTGCTGGTTATATAACCGGACAAGTCTTTAACGTTGATGGTGGAATGGTGATGGCATAAATAAAGAAGTAAAAAGGAAAAAGCTAAAATTCGTTCTTTTTACTTTTGCCTTTTTACTTTTAACTTTTAAACGGCACGTATCCTTTGCCATACAGTAAAGCTTAAAAGAACAACAATACTGATAGTGGTGGCAAGCATCACAACCAAGGACATGCCTTGTATTCTCATCGCCACGACATTACAAACTAAGGTAATTGACCAAAGAGTGAGTGCAGCATGGCGCTGAGACAAACCCCAAGCAAGCAAACCGTGGTGTAAGTGGTCTTTACCAGGCGTACTCATGGGATTTTTCCCTGCCATCAGTCGGCGCACAACAACTTGGGTTGTATCTAACACTGGTAATAGCAGAAATAACACTGGCGGTACCAGGGAAAATACTGTCGTGACTTGAAGGTCGCCTAAAATACTAGTAGCCGCCAACACATAGCCAAAAAAGTAAGCGCCAGCATCTCCCATAATGATGTGCGAGGGATGAAAGTTGTGGCGTAAAAAGCCCAGCGCCCCGCCTCCCAATGCTGCCAGAACTAATGTCGCTGCCGCATGATTCGGAAACTGGGCCGAAACCGCCAACAAACTCATTGCGGTGATGAAACCGACACCTCCCACCAAACCATCCATTCCGTCCATTAAGTTAATAGCATTGGTAATTCCTACGACCCACAAGACTGACAGTAATACTGATAGAGTTGGATCGATGGGCGTACCAAAAGTAACTTTTATACCAATGCCATTAGCAAAGAGTAAAAGAGCTGTGAGTATCTGAATTGATAAACGAACAGAAGGAGGTAAACCGAACTGATCGTCGATAAAGCCGATCAAGACTAATATTGAACCTCCTAGTAAAATAGTCAAGACCTGAGCCAATACGCTTTGCAGTTCAATTGGTCGTAAGAGACTTGCTAGTACAACTGCGGCAATGACTCCGGCATAAATAGCCAAACCTCCTGCATTGGGTAAAGGTTCACGGTTCAGCCTTCGTGCGTTGGGTTGGTCAGCCCATCCCACTCGCAAAGCAAACTTTCGTACTGTCGGCATCAATCCCCAGGTTACAATACAAGCCAAAAGAAACGTCAATACTACCGCCTTCCAGCCGGAACCGCTAGGGTCAGCAATACCGAGAGACCTAAGCAAACTATCTACATTCATCTCCCGATTCAACCATTACTGCCAATGTGCATAAGCATCACCTGTATATTAATCAATTTTTTAGATTCATCTGTAACTTAATGATTAGCACTCTTGGCTCGTGAGTGCTAAATTGTGTTATGTAAGTGCTAGAGAACTCAAATATGTCTAAGATTATTTCATTTAATGAAGAATCGCGACGGGCGTTAGAGCGGGGTATTAACTCCTTAGCTGATGCCGTGAAAATTACGTTGGGACCAAAAGGTCGCAACGTTCTTTTAGAAAGAAAATTTGGGGCACCTCAAATTGTCAATGATGGGATCACTGTTGCCAAAGACATTGAATTAGAAGATCCGTTAGAAAATACTGGCGCGAGACTTATCCAGGAAGTGGCGTCAAAAACCAAAGATGTGGCAGGTGATGGAACCACCACCGCCACTGTCTTGGCACAGGCGTTGGTTCGGGAAGGCTTAAAAAACGTTGCCGCCGGAAGCAATCCAGTCAACTTGAAGCGGGGAATTGACAAAACTGTCGAGGCGCTGGTAAAAGAAATTGCCAGAGTGGCTAAGCCAGTGGAAGGAAGTGCGATCGCCCAAGTCGCTACAGTTTCTGCTGGGAACGACGTAGAAGTCGGTAATATGCTTGCTGAGGCGATGCAGAAAGTGACTAAGGACGGTGTGATTACCGTTGAGGAATCTAAGTCGCTAACAACCGATTTGGAAGTCGTGGAGGGGATGCAAATAGACAGGGGTTACATTTCCCCCTACTTCATCACCAACAACGACAGGATGACAGTAGAATTTGAAAATGCTCGCATCCTGATCACCGACCAGAAAATTGGCAGTATCCAAGACTTGATTCCAGTGTTGGAAAAAGTCGCCCGCTTGGGACAACCCTTGCTGGTGATTGCTGAAGATGTGGAAGGGGAAGCTTTGGCTACGTTGGTGGTGAACAAAGCGCGGGGTGTGCTGACAGTTTGTGCGATTAAAGCACCTGGATTTGGCGATCGCCGCAAAGCAATGTTACAAGATATTGCGATTTTGACAGGTGGACAGATGATTTCCGAAGAAATCGGCTTAAGCTTGGATATTGTTTCCTTAGAAATGCTGGGAACTGCCCGGAAAATCACCATTGACAAAGAAACCACCACGATTGTCGCAGGCAGTGACAACAAGGAAGACTTACAAAAGCGGATCGGTCAAATTCGCAAACAACTTGAAGACACAGATTCGGACTACGATCGCGAAAAACTGCAAGAACGCATCGCCAAGCTTGCTGGGGGCGTTGCTGTGATTAAAGTTGGTGCGCCTACCGAAACCGAACTCAAAAACCGCAAACTGCGTATTGAAGACGCTCTCAATGCAACTAAAGCAGCTGTGGAAGAAGGGATCGTTCCTGGTGGTGGGACAACCTTGATTCAATTGTCTAAGAAAATAGAAGAGATTAAGAAAAGCCTCCAAGAGGAAGAAAAGATTGGGGCTGATATTGTCGCCCGCGCTCTTGAAGCCCCTTTGCGACAAATCGCCGACAACGCTGGAGTCGAAGGTTCGGTGATTGTCGCTCGCGTGCGTGAAAGCGATCTCAATATCGGTTACAATGCTGCTACCGGGGAATTTGAAGACTTAATTGCTGCTGGCATCATTGACCCTGCCAAAGTCGTGCGCTCAGCCTTACAGAACGCTGCTTCCATTGCAGGAATGGTTTTGACTACCGAAGCAATTGTGGTGGAAAAACCCGAGAAGAAACCCGCCGGCGGTGCGCCTGACATGGGCGGCATGGGCGGCATGGGCGGCATGGGCGGCATGGGCGGCATGGGCGGCATGGGTGGCATGGGGATGATGTAAGAGTTGTGAGTTGATGGTGGATAGTAGTTATCTTTTGAGTCACATACAGAATATTCTCACCCCACGCTGACGGACACCCCTTTCCCACAATTGGGAGAGGGGTACATAGAGAGAGTGTGTGTATGTGATACAATTGAAAAGCTCTAGAGTTACCTTTTTAACTACTAACTAGCAACTGCCAATTCTCAAATCGCTAAATTTTCCTTCGCCTAGAGGGCAGTTTGGGTGCGATCACTCAGTCCCAGCTGCCCTAAAATTTGAGTGACGTAGTTTTTTACGTCCTTGTGAGACTCATAAAGAAAAAGAAAAAACGGTTTCAAGCCCCCAAATCGATGGAAAACCAAAAAATATTTTTTAAGGGGACACATAGTGCGAGCAAAAAAGGTGAGCGTAAGATCCCCTAATTTTAATTATGGGGATTCTCTTTTTACTTTTTACTTTTTACTTTTTACTTTTTACTTTTTACTTTTTAATGTGTTCTGCCAACCAGTTTTCCAAATCTACTACGTTGTTGAAATCGAGCAGCGCTTCACCCAACGACTCGATTTGCTCAAGGGACAACGCGGCGATTTGCGATCGCATGACATCTGGCACTACCCCAACTTGGCGTGTTAATTGTCGCAAAATGAGCGATCGACCTTCTTCGTGTCGTCCCTCGTCTTTTGCCTCGCGGTAGACTCGTGTTTCTTGCAGATTCAAACCGAGCATAGCTTCTACTTCTCTCCGGCTCAACGTTTCAAATTTGTATACCACAATCGTCGTTACCAACTCCATTATGACGCGACTTGTTGGGGAATTAGACCCATCTTGCTGCGATCGCTCTAACAAATATCTTGCTGCTTCAGGTGTCTGTGCCTCTTTAATTATCGTCAGCACCATTAACGCCACCCCTAACGGCAAGGTACGATAATCGCCAAGTTCATCCAAATAGATCCGATGTACTTGGTCACTCCCTAGCATGGCACGATACGGGTGAGAATTACTTTGCTCGGTGCTACGTCCAGGATAAATGACTACGGCTTCCCAGTCTGAGAAGCGATCTCGGTTCCGGTAAAAATACAACAACTATTCACCGAATAAGCGTTCGTAAAGCCGTTCATCCTTCTGAAACTGTACCTCACAGAAATAGACGACTCCAGCTTCGTCAGTTTCTGGAGGTAGAAAGACGCCATCGATTTCAAACTTAGGTTCTTTAACTCCCACCGAATCAAAGCGATAGTTAGCAGCATTCTCTGGCTGAGTGTCTAGTAGTTCAAAAAGTAAGACAGGAAACTGCTGAAATAGCTGATAGAAAATGGAATCGCGTCGCATGGAACTTGAATGGAGGATAGATCAGTTGCAGTGCTTGAACAAGCAGAAGTTTCCTGATGATATAGCAATGATGATTGTTTTCTATAAATTTGTATATTGCCGAATTTCCCTTCAAAGGGTGTAAGGAACATGGTACTACCGAAGAAGAAGCTGGGGCGAGTTTTTTGAGTGAGGAATTAGAGAGAGTCATTGTACAATTAGAGCGAATTACTCAAGAGTGATGGTGTGCTAATTGCTAATTGCTTAATCTGTACTTAGAACCGTTAGCCCTCTCCAAGTCTCAAAAATCAAAAACCTTTGAGTCATTCCTCACAATGGGAAAAGTGCATGTCGAAAAAATCTCGCTATTTCCGTTTAGCAGCTAAAAAATCACGCCCAAAGGACTTCTATCATCAACCAGGGGATCTACCCGGAGCTCTGATTGTTGATGCAGATGCGCCAGTACCAAAGATTGAATTGATTGATTATGATGCAACTCATGCTATGTCTAAGGAAGTCACAACACCGGAAGAGTCCGCCACCTATATACATAACTCGAACTCGGTGTCATGGGTGGACGTGCAAGGTTTAGGTAGTGAAGATATTTTGCGACGTTTGGGAAAAGAGTTCGATTTGCATCCTCTGGTTCTAGAAGATTTGGTCAATGTGACAGAACGTCCCAAAATAGAGGATTATGAAGACCATTTAGTCATTATTGCTCGCATGGTCGTCCCAAAAGATAAAACATGTGGCTTTCATAGCGAACAAGTGAGTTTGGTTTTGGGAAAAGATTACTTGCTGACTGTACAAGAGGAACCGGAATATGATTGCTTGGGAGGAGTGCGATCGCGCATTCTTAAAGGTAAAGGTCTTATTCGCAAACATAAAGCCGATTATTTAGCATATTCTCTTTTGGATGCGATTATTGACGGTTTTTTCCCAGTTTTAGAACAGTATGGCGAGCGTATTGAACAATTGGAAGATGAAGTGCTCCTCAACCCTTCCCGGCAAACACTACTACAAATTTATCAGATTCGGCGAGAATTGCTGCAACTGCGTCGTGCTATATGGCCCCAGCGGGATATGATTAATGCTTTAATTCGAGATTGCAGCGATCTCATTTCTGAAGAGGTTCGGATTTATCTACGAGACTGTTACGATCATGCTGTGCAAGTGATGGATATGGTGGAAACTTTCCGAGAACTTGCTACGGGCTTGATGGATGTGTATCTTTCGGCAGTCGGTAACAGAATGAATGAAATTATGAAGTTTTTGACTGTAGTTTCATCAATTTTTATTCCATTAACTTTTATTGCTGGAGTATATGGGATGAATTTTGAGCATATGCCAGAACTGAAATGGCATTGGGGGTATTTTGTTTGTTTGGCGATGATGGCAGCGATCGCATCTGGGTTGGTATTCTTTTTCTGGCGACGGGGTTGGCTCGAGAATGCTTCAAATATTGCACATGATTAAATATTTAAGATGTCAGTCATCAGCCGTTAGCAACAGAAGTGAATTACTGACTAAAACAAGTAATGTATGCTGATAGCTGATGGCTGAATGCTTACCCTAAGACTAGCACAGGAGGTTTTTACTCTAAAATTATGAGAAACGGTAACAATAATTTAATTATTTTGACGCTTTATATAATTGGCGTTACTTACACCATTAATCGAATGGTAGAGTCCATTGACGACCAAGTGAAACTGGAATTCGATAAAGCGTCTGTTGCAGAACAACTTAAAAAACAAAATCTTGAAGATCAGATAGCGATTAATTTTACACTCAAATCAATGTATCCAATTGAAGATCCAAAAGAGTTGATACTGAGTGTGGAGAATAAATCCTCCGATCTGGCAGTATACGTTGATTGGGATAACAGCGCTCTGGAGGAATTTGACGGTGCCTCAAAAAGAATCATTCGGAAATCACCAGATTTGACTCGTGACTTAGCTGTACCCCAAATCCCCAGTCTGATTGTTCCTGGTAAAACACTTAAAGAAGTCATAGCATCTGAAAGTGTTTTTCAACGTGATAAAGAGACGGGAGTATATGTAGCGAAAAACCCAATTGCCAATATTATAAAACTAAAAACAGGCATCAAGATACAAAAGAAACAGTTCGACGAGTTTATCACTAGAAAACGTAACTTTCAGTTTTCGGTAGATTTAGTTCTGCGGCTAGCTGAGACAAATGTAGGTATAGCACCAGCAAACACTACATCTCCGATATGCATTATTAAGTGCCCCTTCACTGTGAGAAAACTACCTTGGACGTATGCTCTACCTTGGAATAAAAAGAGATAGAGGGATCGTTAAGTAAAAACTAAAAAGATAAATCGTTTTTGAGCCAACACCACGCATTATAAATGCGTGGATTCTGGCGCTTGAGTTGGGAGTGTGCCTCTGCGAAAATTAATTATGCGTTTGTCAAAGCCCTTGGTAGGGGGGAACGCCCGTTAATCCCTTGCTGCTTAGGCACATTCACAGCAATAACACGAGTATTTGCAGTAACAGCACCAGGGTGGTCTAGTACAACAACCCGAGATGTTCACATTACTGGTTTTTTTACAGATTTCTACCAAGAACCCAAAGAACTAGTACAACAAGGCAAAAGTAAAAAGTAAAAAGTAAAAAGAAAGAACCTTA
>CALMVQ010000166.1 GCA_937873135.1 uncultured Scytonema sp.
CAGCCCGGATGGTAAAACCATTGCTACTGCAAGTTATGACAAGACAGTGATACTGTGGAATTTGAATTTGGATGATTTACTAAAACGAGGTTGTGATTGGATTCATGACTATCTGAAGAACAACCCCAATGTGAAGGATGAAGATCGTCACGTTTGTGATAATGTTGATGAAAAAACTAAAATATAATTTTTGCTTTACTGCCAATGCGATTCTACCTTTCCTGCAAAGCTATAATTTGTTTATTGCACAGAGGTAGAAACTGGTTATGTCAACTCTTGAGCAAATCGAAGCGGCAATTCTCTCGCTTCCATCGAATGATTTTGAGAAACTGAGACACTGGTTTTTTGACATGGATTATCAGCGTTGGGATGAGCAACTAGAGCGCGACATTGCAGACGGCTCTTTAGAGGCATTGGCTGAATTCAAGGCAGGGCACTGCCGCGAAATTTAAAGAGCGCTAAAGCGCAACTACAAACTTTCCGCATGAGTGTTCAACCGAACTTGATATTACATGAAAGTGGCGATCGCTTATCTATACGTCTCTCCTAGAGATTGCCATATCTGTAGTCAATCAAACTTTTTTATTAAGCAGCAATTGATAGGATTTTGGAAAACCGAGATCCCCGACAACTTTTACGAAGTCGGGGATCTAAGACGCTTAAAATTATGCATGAACTAGGAATCACACAAAATATTGTAGCAATAGTAGCCGAACACGCCGAACCGAAAAAAGTAAAAAGAGTATTATTAGAAATAGGCAAACTTTCAGCTATCATGCCCGATGCTATCAGATTTTGTTTTGATATCTGTACTTTAGGCACAGTTTTAGAAGGTGCGACATTAGATATTTTAGAAACTCCAGGATTAGCACGCTGTCGCCAATGCAATGCAGAAATTCCCTTAGAAAAGCCCTTTGGTAGCTGTAGTTGTGGCAGCCGGCAATTAGATTTAATAGCTGGTGAAGAATTAAAAATTAAGGAAATAGAAATTGAAATCGTATGTGTGTAACCTGCGGTTGTTCTGATGATGCCGAACCCAAAATTGCTAATCTTGAAACTGGTGAAGTCATGGGAATTGCCGATAGTGGCGATCGCCACCATCATACTCACACTTTACCAGATGGCAGCATCATCAACCATTCTCACGAGCGCGAATCCAATCATTCTCATACTCACACTTTACCAGACGGCAGCGTAATTACCCATTCCCATAGTCACGCCCCAGCTACAGAACCATCTCAAATCCATGCCAAAATACATGGCACAACTCTATCATTAGAACAAGATATCTTAGCCAAAAATAACCTGTTAGCAGCCCAAAATCGCGGATGGTTTAAAGGTCGAAATATCGTCGCGTTAAATCTCATGAGTTCTCCAGGTGCAGGAAAAACGACACTTTTAACTCGCACGATCAATGATTTAAAGCATCAATTGTCTTTCAGTGTAATTGAAGGCGACCAAGAAACGACAAATGATGCTAAAAAAATCCAAGAAACAGGCTGCAAAGTTGTCCAAATCAACACGGGAACAGGCTGTCATCTGGATGCAGCAATGATAGAACGGGGTTTGGAACAACTGAATCCGCCATTGAACTCAGTCGTGATGATTGAGAATGTTGGTAATCTTGTTTGTCCAGCTTTATTTGATTTAGGCGAACACCTTAAAGCCGTGATTCTCTCTGTCACAGAGGGCGAAGATAAGCCGATCAAATATCCCCATATATTTCAGAAGAGTGAGGTGATGATTCTCACCAAAATCGATTTGCTGCCATACGTGCAGTTTGACGTTCAACGTTGCATAGAATACGCCCAGCAAGTTAATCCCCACATTCGGATTTTTCAGGTTTCTGCACTGACAGGCGCTGGATTGGATCATTGGTATGAGTGGCTAAGGCAATACGCAATTTAATGTTTTGGCAATTTGGCAACTATTCCGATGAACTCAACAGTATTGTATAAATCAATGAGTCTTGCATAAAGGCGCATAGCAGAAAACTCGTCTTACCGGGTTGTTGTCGGGTTCTTATAACAAACACTCGCTCTTTGTGTGTTTGTTATGAGAACAACTTATTTGAAATATTTTATTTGAAACAGCGTAAACCCCAGGCTCATCATCTGGGGTTTCGTTATTCAACTGGATAAAACATTAGAACACCCAACGTAAAGTTGGAGTCGCAGTCGGTTTGCCCAGTTGTGCAACAGGCAGTTTATGATTGCCTTTACTTGGCGCTGGCGGTTGCCGAACACTGTCAAATGGTGACGGCAGATGAGCGCTTTGTTAATCCGATGCAAGGAGACGTATTAGCGGGAAATGTTTGCTGGGTGAAGGATATACTGTAATACCACTAGATCTATTCTCAGACATACTCAAAGAAATATACTTTATCTCACCCTTAAAAATGAATTTATAAATTGCTCTAGGTTTATCATGACTTTTTCCTTGATAACCGACAATTATGCCTGTAATTGCCGCTTCCATCACCGCATCTGGAATTTCGTCTTCGTCTATGCCAACTTTGGCAAACTGATTTGCTTTTGCCAAAATGTGCTGTAACCCACGCCGATCATCTCCTTCTTCCAAGAATACGATTTTGCCATCAGCAAGTTTTGCAATCCGAACTATTTTCTCTGGAGTATGGTTTATACCAGCTTGGCTTAGTTCAACAATTAAGGCTGCTTTCTCAGTATCAGAACTAGGCTGTTGAGTCAATCGCTTGTCAAATATTTTTACTATCTTTAGGGCTGATGAAATTAGTACGCCAAATAACTGCGTAGATACAGGACGCACAGAAATATATTATAAGTGAATCTTCGACAATAGATGGTAAATTTAGTAAGCTTTGGATGCCAGTGAGGTTTTAGGCGCTGACGCAACCGTGGTGGGGCTTGTAGCGGTATGGGTTGCGCCTAATTAGTGCTGATAAGCACTCTAAGTTAAAGCCAATCTCGGTAAGCTGATACTTCCTGAACGCTGATTTCAAACGGCATCCCTTTCCCAAATGGCGGATAGACGCGGATTTTAGCGTCACTGACAAATCTCTCCAGCCGATAGCTAATCTGTGTAATGTTACTAACTATATGCCAGTAAGTTACGATGTCGGGGCAGTCTATTACCAGCTTCAGAGTGCTGTTATCTGTTATGAGATACCACTGACAACTTGATAATAATGATTGCGTAATGCGATCGCAAGCTTCATAAAAGCATCTGCCAGTAGATCGTTCGAGTTGGAAACGCAGTATTTGATCAAGTTGCGTTGCCTCGGTTGGTGGCAAATCATCTGCAGGAAGGAAAGATTTATTCATACATAACTTCGTACTTCTTGGCTGTAGCGCGTCAAACTCTCAAGGTTTTTCTCATGATTAAAAGACGAGGGTTTCAGCGCTAGCGTACCTAAGTTCAATTCATCCTGAAATTTTTTGATTTTGTCACGACAAGTTGCCACATCACCAATGATTGAGTTTTCAATCAAATAATCTTCGTCAAAACAACTTTTATTGTTATTCAACGGTTTGATGTGTTGACTCATTGCCGTATTTTGCATTTTGCCAGCGTTCTCCTTCATTTTGACGCTAAATTTACGCACGAAAGGCATCGCCTCACGAACGGCCTCATCATATGTCTGAGCAACAAAGAAGAACCTTGCCAATAAATAGTTTTCAGAACCGCTAGAATTGATAGCGCGATATTTAGCAATGTTACTCTTAAGTTGATCCATGGAAAACGGTGGTCCCCCCATCAAGCCGAAGGAATGTTGGGCGCTAAACTCTATGGCACTATTGTCGCTGCTTGCCACATACGCCGGAATCTGCTTTTGCAACACTTTTGGGTAAATTGTCAGGCGATCGCATTGGTAGTATTGCCCTTTAAACGTTACCTCTGTTTCATACAAAAGCTGATGGATGAACGCCATCCCCTCTAGCATCTTGGCACGGGATTCACTATCAGATAAGGCAAAGTGCTTCTTTTGTTCGGGAAAAGGTCCACCTTTGGCAATCCCAAAAGCGAGTCGTCCATTACACAGGTTATCAAGTGTAGCAATGTCCTCCGCCACACGAATCGGATCGTGAAATGCTAGCAATACTGCCGCCGAACCCAGTCGGATAGTCGAGGTAACACCCGCTAGGTGTGCCATTAACACCAAAATCGACGGATTGATATAGAAATCACTGAAATGATGTTCTGTTACCCAGGCTTCCTCAAAGCCGAGACTTTCCGCGTGTTTCACCAAGGCAACTTGGTCTTCAATGGCACCACGAGTCGAGACATTATTATTTTCGTAATTGCAGAAAAGTCCGCTTTTCATAGTGAGAAAATAGAGAGTGGGATAATAGGAAACAGAATAATGGTCTATTGAGGCTTGAGGTAACAGGTGTTTTTGATGAGACTCCTGCACCAAGTAACTTAAATGAGAGCGAGTACGCTTCACGCCACACCGGAAATCAAGCTACCATTCAAAACAAGCAAAAAGCCTAGAATAAACGCTTTTCTCATAGCGAGTTTGGGAGCGTGAAGCGGTACTAAGTTGTTGTCACCCACTGCAAATCCAACCACAGACGCGGATCTCCATGCTTTATCTTCGATGATGGATCGCGTAGCAATCTTGTAGCATTCAGGAAAACCACCTGAACCAGACCCATATTGTCTGCAACTTCCCTGAGGACATCTTTCTGTACTTGCACATAAGGCATCTGTTCATTAGAGCAATAAATTCCTATATATTGCAAGCGTTTTGAAGGTCGTCCCCAATAGCAAGTAATGACTTTCACATAACAGTCGTCTAATAGTTCTCCTACTCTTGGGTAATAGTGATTGACGACCCTTATGAATTCTTTGACTAGGATTTCTTCACTAATCATTACAAAGCTTCTACTTTTGTAGGAATTATCACATTACTTAATATAACATAAAAAATGCGTACATTCATGACAATGCTATCTATTTTAATAATAAATAAATAATATAACAATATAAAAAAATGTTTTTAAAAATTTAAAAAGAAAGAAAATTATTTGTTGTATCAATAAAATACAAAAAACACAAAGTTAGTTTTTCTTAAAATCAATTTATTATTTTTTTATTTTTTAAAATATATTTTTTATGAACAAGTAATAAACTTATAATGATTATTAATTCAAAAAAGGCTCAAACCTTTAGAAACCGGGTTTCCCATAAAAAACCCGGTTTCTCCGATCTCACAACTCATTTAAGAGTGTGATATATTACTGATTAACGGGAATTGCGTTCGGCAACTAACACGGAAGCTACCATATCAGGGAATTCTTTGAGATCACTATATCCCTCAGATCCGTGAATAGGAGATACAAATGTATAGTTGGGATCGCACTCTCCATTATCATAGACTTGAATAAACCATTTATCGGGATATCCTTCAACAGCTAGTTCTACTGTATACCAACTATCATTAACACTGCGAGAGCTAACAACCACGAACCACTCTCTATCATCTTCCGAAATGTTCCATTCTGCCATCAAAAACTCTAAGGCTATTTGTCCTGCATCGCTTGGAGTTAATAGCATTTTTACTCCTTAATCGGAACTTCTGGATACAAGCCTAGTTGCTTAGATAACTCGCGGGCAACATGGATTAAAAACTTCGCTCCATCATCATTGCCTTCATGTGCGAATCCAGTTGCAACTTGTAGCATTGTCTGTACTAAGCCAGCATCTATCAAATCTGGTTGAGCCTCCAAAATTTCTGGTTCTGTACCATTGGGACAACTAATGAGTTGCTCAATCAGATTAAAATACTGGTTTTCGCGCTTTTCAGTCATGATTTGTTTGTTGAGGTTTGAATGTTGAATTTAAGGAGAAGCACCTCTGGATAACTCTTTTTCTGTCAGTATTCAGCTGTCAAGAAAGGAGGTTTAAAGCAAATCACATAAACAAGACAACTTAAATATTACTGTTCAATACTGTGGTGCCAAAGTCTTTCTAGCATTTCTACTTGTTTTTTAAGAACGGTAGCCCGATAAACAACATATTTGTCGTAACTAACAATGAATATTCCTATCATAATTGGCAGCAATAATAAAAGCGATCGCAATCTCCTAAAGATTTTGTTGTCTTTCAAAAAATTTAGAATTTTTTCAGCAGGATAGATCTTTTCTCTGCTAGCTTTATCTTGAGCCAACAGATCTGTCTGGTTGAAAGCAGACGGGTATTCGCCTGCACTATTCCGAGCAACTTCACAGGCTAAAGACTGTGTTTGTAGTAACGACATATGTTGCTCCCAAACTATGCTAAATACAAATAGCCCTGGAGAAAGAACAGCTAGAGTCACTAAACAAACTGTGAGAAAATTTAAAAGTTTCAACTTCATATTGCTTCTCTCTCCCTTACTAAGCTGTCTGCACTTGGTAAGAAAGTATATGAATGCAGTTTGTGCAAGCTTTCTGTGACAACTTGATTGATGCAATTAAGACGATACTCAAGAGTTCGGCTGTAGAGTCATCTCTTGGGTAGAATCAAGTTAGAACGAACTTACTCAAACCTTACTTGCAGTTAAGCTAATGTGCAAATAAGATTGTAGATTTTTAAGTACCGACGTATTGTCGGAGAAGATTCTGTAGGTACAAGAGTTGTGCTGGTGGGAGTATCTCCAATGAAAGCGCACATCTTTGAAGATCCGTAGCCGCAACTTCTCTTCGCATCCTGGAAACTTTTATTTGAGAACACACTAGTGCAACAAGGCAAAAGTACAAAGTCAAAAGGCACTCATAATGAAATCCTTATATATCAAGCTTTTGGTTTGAAATTTACTGGTAAGTTATTTCAGCCAGCCTGCATTAGGAAAACCCGTCAATCCTTGCCCAGTCTCGCCCTCCGCTAAAAGAAGTAAATTCATTGTTTACCTGCTTGTGAGGGTTAAGAAGTCCCCCCTCGTTCCTTGGCTTTCGCCTAAGAATGTAGGGGGGTAGAGGGGAATCTCTGCGTAAATCCTATATGATTTATATCATCAGCATCAACACAGGACAGTTTATCTCACTCGGATCAAGATTATTTGGATTTATTAAGGTTGTACTCAATGGCTGGAGTTCCTATTTCATAAGTCTTTTAAAATTTTTTTGGAGTATAGGTGCTAGTATTTTCGGGATGGGGTACTGGCATTTACGAGGTGAGGTTCTGACATACATGTACTCAACATCAAATGAATATAGCCTGGGGCAGATGACAGTTTTTTTCGGTATTCTTCCTAAAGAAAAAACCTGTACTCAAGGAGATCTTAGCACCCAGCAAAGATTGCAGTTTTTTATTGAGATGCCGTTCGGCATTAAGTTAATAGAGTTATGCTCAATAAAGTTCAGAGAACTGCTTCAGACTCAACGTGTAGAGACTCTTCGCTTCCGGGGACGGGGACTAAAGCAGGTATCTTACTCCTGGTGGAATCTCTGGCAGGAGATTGCGGTAATGAAATACCCTGCCTTGAGCAGCGCAGTCTTTGAGGACTTTAAAGACTGAATACTACGCACGCTCCGACGCGGCAGTAACCAGATCTGAATCCAGAGCTTGTGAAACTTTGAATTTTCACAACTTTGTATTTCATTAAATTGAAAAATTACATAAAATATGCTAGAAACTATTAAAAATAATGAAGAGCTACCAAGTATTAAGTTGATGTTATAATTAGGCAGGTGTCAGAAATCAATTGATAAATTCCGAAAATAAATGCGCTCTATATATAAAATCTTTATTTAGGTACTCACTTGTTAAAAATGAATTTAAAAAGGAAAATACCCAATAATAAAAGTAACCCTCACTGGAGATGATTAATGAAAATTGCTCGTGATGTAACAGAACTGATTGGACGGACTCCTCTAGTTCAACTCAACAAAATTCCCCAAGCTGAGGGATGTCTTGCGAGGATTGTAATGAAACTCGAAGGCATGAACCCAGCGGCTTCGGTGAAAGACCGTATTGCTGCTAGTATGGTGCAAGCAGCAGAGGCAGATGGTAAGATTGAGCCAGGAAAAAGCATTTTAGTCGAACCTACCTCTGGTAATACAGGTATTGGACTTGCAATGGTAGCAGCAGCTCTTGGCTATCGGTTGATTTTGACAATGCCCGAAACTATGAGCACCGAACGGCGTGCTATGCTCAAGGCTTACGGTGCTTCTTTAGAATTGACACCAGGCGTTGAAGGAATGCGGGGAGCTATTCGCAAAGCTGAAGAAATTGTCGCCAAGACGGACAATGCTTATATGTTGCAACAATTCCGCAACCCAGCAAATCCAAAAGTTCACCGAGAAACCACTGCCGAAGAAATTTGGGAAGACACAGATGGGGAAGTTGATATCCTCATTGCAGGTGTAGGTACTGGTGGAACGATTACTGGAGTTGCTGAAGTCATTAAACAACGCAAGCCAAGTTTTCAGGCGATCGCAATTGAACCCAGTAACAGTCCCATCCTTTCAGGTGGTCAACCAGGACCTCACAGAATTCAAGGGATTGGTGCCGGATTTGTCCCAGAGATTCTCCGCACGGATTTCATTGATGAAGTGATCACCGTCAGCGATGAGCAATCGATGATATTTGGTCGGCGTTTGGCAAGGGAAGAAGGTCTGTTATCCGGTATATCTTCTGGAGCCGCTTTGTATGCCGCTATACAGGTAGGAAAACGTCCGGAAAATGCAGGTCGTCTAATCGTGATCATTCAGCCTTCGTTTGGCGAACGTTACCTCAGCACTCCCATGTTCCAAGATTTGGCCATGGAAACGGCGGCGGCTCGTTAGAGGTGTAATTTTGTAGGATTGAGCCAACACCGCGCATTACAAATGCGCGGTGTTAACTGGAAAGTCTAGGATTGTGACAACTCCACACACTGACAGGAGTACCTGTACAGTACGGGCTTCTTAAGGAAGCGTGTCATTAGCCTCAGTAATTCGTTATGCAAGAATTACTACGTTTTCTAAGAATATATAGGTACTCCGTTGATATCGGAAATTGCTATCCTCGACATCAGCGAACTAGAAATAGAGGATAATAAACCAGTGGATAACTTCCAAAGTGAGAAGCAACAAAGGCTACTGGTAGAACCAATAGATTGGTTTAAGCTAAGACAAGGCAGTGCGTTGTGGGAGTTCCCCTCCCAGTCCCGCAACTGCCGTGCAGACGAGCAAAGAAGCAAACATATTACAGCAAAATTGTCTGCAAACCCTTTACTAATCTTTCTATCCCTTCTTTTGCAGTATCTTTTTGCAAAGCACCATAAGCGACGCGCAGATAACATCCATTATCCATCCCAAAGGTTGTACCGGGAATAACCGCCACAAGATGTTCTTTAATTAATCTTTCAACTAATTGAAAGCTATCTATATTAGTATGAACTTTGAGGAAAAAGTAAAAAGCGCCATCAGCAGGGGTAATTGTACACAAACCTTGTAGCCGGGTGAGATAATCTAGTACACTATATCGGACAAGGGAAATCGCTTCAATATTCCTGCTGAAATACTCCTCTTTTGCTTGCAGCGCCCCTAAAGCTGCATATTGGGAAACAACGGGGGGACAAATCAAAATCGTGTCCTGAATTTTTCTGACAGCAGTCAGTAGGCGTTTGGGAATCACCATGTAGCCGATGCGCCAACTAGCAAAACCATAGGCTTTAGAAAGACTGTAAAGAGAAATGGTGCAGTCGCAACTTCCTGCAAATGCACCTGGAGAAACGTGCTTGACTCCGTTATAAGTGAAGTATTCGTAGGCTTCATCACTAATATGGTAGATACTGCGATCGCGACAGATTTGATTAACTTTCCGCAACGCCTCTTCTGAATACACGACTCCAGTCGGATTGTTTGGGGAAATTGTCACGACAGCCCGTGTTTTTGGGGTAATAGCATCGGCGATCGCCTCTGGGCGCAACTGGTAATTTTCATCCGTTCTTACCAATACTGGATGACAACCCGCGATTGCAATCGCCATTTCATGATTGAAATAGTAAGGTGTATTCAGAATCACTTCATCGCCCACCGAGGTAATGGCGAGAATAGAGTTCATAAACGCCATGTTACTGCCTGCGGTAACGACGATGCAGTTTTCCTCGTTAATTTCGATCCCGTTGAAGGCTTGCAATTTTGCTGCTAGTGCGGTTAGTAATGGGGGAATTCCCTCTACGGCTTTGTATAAATTATTAGTTGAATCTGCCAGAAACTTGGGCAAAAACTCTATGGCTTCTGGTGGAGGATTGTAAGAAACCACACCTTGTCCTAGAGAAATGGTACCGGGACAGCTTCTAATCAATTCTCCCACGACAGGAATGATTGGCGACTGCACCGCCTGCATACGAGAGATCAGAGATTCCATGCGTTAGTAACACTCTTTGCGCTCATACAATTGTGCCTCAAAAGGTGAACAGAGAAACCGGGTTTCTTCAACAAACCGAGTTTGGTGATAGCTGGTAAGAATAGCTAAAATACAATATATAATCTTTTTACTCTAAACGAACTATGAACGCATTTACTATAGATTTCTCATCTGTAATTAAACTAACCGACGACCAATTCTACGAACTTTGTCAGAAAAACTCTGATATAAAATTTGAACGCAATGCTCAGGGAGAACTTATTATAATGCCGCCAACAGGAGGAGAAACCGGAAACTGTAATGCTGAAATTACTATTGACTTTGGAATATGGAATCGACAAATTAAGTTAGGTAAAGTCTTTGATTCCTCCACTGGCTTTAAACTCCCTAATGGCGCAGATCGTTCACCAGATGTGGCTTGGATTAAACAAGAAAGATGGGATGCTCTTACCCCCGCACAAAAGGAGAAGTTTCCCCCTATTTCTCCTGATTTTGTCTTAGAGTTAATGTCCCCGACTGATACTTTACAAAAGACACAAGAAAAAATGCAAGAATACATGGAGAATCAAGTAAAACTCGGTTGGTTGATTGATAGAAAAACACGACGAGTAGAAATATACCGCCAGGGCAAAGAAGTCGAAGTTTTAGAATCGCCAACAGAACTATCAGGAGAAGATGTCTTACCAGGCTTTGTTCTTAAGATGCAGATTGTTTTTTGAGGGTAAAATCAGATCTTGCACCTAGAAATTTGGAGGTCAATTTCTTGACTAAGTGCCAAATCTTTCAGTCGTTCAATGTCTTGTAAAATCAGGTATAAGTACTAATTGTGGAAATATAGCTTTGAATACAATTTCTGCCTTTTTAAGGGAGTCGCCGCAGGCGTTCCGGTTCAAAGGTTATGGCGGCATAAAGTCTGATCCGAACCGTATTGACTGCGGTCTGGGGATTCATGCGTCCCTCAACTTGTTTTACCCAATTAATTATAGTTGTCTGATAGCGAAGCGATCTTCTCCCAAAGGGAGACGCTGCGCGAACGAGTCCGCGAGCGTCTGAACTCATGAAATAGCGTGCGATAGCTCGGAATCCCCCGCTATTAACGCCTGCTTTAAATTCTGCAAGTATGCAGTTAATTGAATGTTTTTGGTAATGGGCTATAGACATCTATAAATTGACGACCACGCATGACACAACTGTGATTCTGTTTACTTCTCAATTTCTCATTTTTAATGATATCCGTATATTTGCAGTATAGGAAATACACAGTGTAAAAACTCGATTCATCTTTATAGCAACGCCCTTTTTTTGTAACTTAAATGTAACAAGTTAATGTAACCTTGATTACAAAAAATTATACATTTCCTACCTTTCCTACTTTTTCTATTAACGGGTTAGTTGTTACTCGTCGTCTGTAAGGTCGGTAAAATATAGCCTTTAAATTCTACATCGAAATAAAAATAAACAGCAATTTCAGTAAATCGAAAAATTTTCCCAAGTGGGCTCGCTCTGTTGGAAAAAAGTTTTTAATCTAATGTTCTATATTGAAAATAATGCTGTAATATGAACAAATAAGTTAGCTGATGCGAGTAAATATACCAATGGTGTAATATGTCTCGCAAAAGACTACTGGACATATAACAATTTGACTAGCTACACCTATGTGTAGGTTAAACAGTTGGTTGTTTATACCGTTTCTATATCAAGATGCATATAAAGGACTTCACTGCCTACGATACTTCCTCTTAATTAAGGGAATGTTAGGAGGGGTAACAATAATTTGCAGCTTCATAGAGAAGTGGTATTAGGCATAAGTTAGGCTTCGAGGGAATATTTGCTCTTAGGTTCTCCTCAGAGTGTACTGATATTATGAATTTGACTTGTTTGCATTAAGGTGTCATCTACAAATAACTTTGAGCAAAAATTTGAAGTAGCATGTTTTAGCTGCTGTAAGTTAGAAGTTGTTTCAACTTGCGATCTCAGATCCGTCAAAGTTACCTTTTTTGCTATGGGTGGTGTATTTATCAGTGAGGTTAAATTGCACAGCTATGTGTGACCGAAATCGAAAACGCTTAAAACGACAGGATATCTATTGTCTGCTTGATGGATGCGCTCTCCCAGGATGGGTGGATATAGCAGCAAGGATTTCCCGTATGTAGCTTAAGAAATAGATGGGAAGTATTAAGATATGTATAGTTTGATTGCTCAATAAATGCACAGATGCTGTATTCTGAGAATCAAAGATCACTACTGAGGAAAAAATTGACAATTGCTGTATCACTACTGTGTAATAGTGCCAGCTTTGATATTTAAGGCTTAAAATAAGCTTTAATAGTCTTTTTTTGAATCTCAATCGCTCCTCAGAATGTCAATAGACATTCAGGCTGAAGCGTACATTGCAACAGGGTGTTTTCAAACATATAGCTTCTTATGGTAAGAAAGCTGAAAAATCAGGTGTTAGCTGTTGTTGAGCCATAAGACACAAGTTATTTAAATACTGACAGTACAAAAAAGGTTTTCAGACTCTGATCTGCTAGTTCTACATTTAACTGCTATCAGATAGCTGATTGTTGAAGCGTAAAGTTGCGCTTTCAGTCCTGCTGTCACCTTTTTTTACTGCCTGTGGTGTATTTACCAATTACGGAGGTTGAAGTGCATAGAAGGTGTGACCAAAATCGGAAACGCTCAGAACGACGAGCGATTGACTGTCAGATGCATGAATGTTCTATTCATAGCGTGAGTCAAAAGTATTCATTATTTACTAATTCCACCGAACCATCCCAATACATAGAAGCCAGCAGACAAAATACTCTAATGTTGGTGGTGAGTAAAACTGTAGTTGATGACAAAAGTGAATGGTTGCAAGCATTTTGGTGTGATGAGTGTCAAGAAACGACATGGGATCAAGTTCACAAGGATTATGATTCTATTTATAAGGTGTTAGTAGCATCACCAAAATAGCTACAAGGTCACTAACACAGAATGTCGGTGTCATTGAACTCATATCTATATGCTTAAAAACTCCTCACTGAGTAGGCGTTGTTTTTTACATGTTAGTCTCTCTGGTTTGGCTGGAGCGACCGCTGTAGCAGTGGGAAAAAATCGGTACTTAATGTACCCCTGCCAAGCGCTTGACAAACCAAAAAGAGATTTTGAAGTGCATGGTCTAGCTCCTTTAAGAAAGCGTGCTGCAGCTAAGGGCTTAATTTATGGCGCAGCTTCTATGCAAGATTATCTTGTGTCAGACAAAAATTTAGAGGCTAGCTTGAAGAGCGAGTGCAACATCCTAGTGCCGGAAAACGAGCTTAAGTGGGACTTTTTGCGCCCTGCTCCAAATAAGTTTGACTTTACTAGAGGCGATTGGTTAGCTCAATTTGCTATTCGTAACGGTATGCTGTTTCGAGGACATACTTTAGTCTGGCATCAGCAGCAGCCTCAATGGTTTAAAGAAGTAGTTAACCGCCAAAATGCAGAAAAATTTTTGGTGGAACATATTACAACTGTGACCAAACACTACGCTGGTCAAATGCACTCTTGGGATGTAGTCAATGAGGCTATTGAGCCAAATGATGGACTAAAGGGAGGCTGGCGGCGAAGTCCTTGGTTTGAGTTTTTAGGTTCAGATTATATAGAGCTTGCCTATCAAGTTGCTGCACAAGCCGATCCCAAAGCTATGTTGGTCTACAACGAAAATGATTTGGAGTATGACACACCTAAACATGAAACCAAAAGAACTATTGTTCTGAAACTACTAGAGCGTTTGAAATCTAGAGGAACACCAATTCATGCTCTAGGTGTCCAGTCTCATTTGATGGGTCATGAAACCCATTTTAATCCTAAAAAACTCAGGAGTTTTCTTTCTAATGTTGCCAGCCTTGGTCTGAAAATTCTCGTTACCGAACTAGATGTAATAGACCAACAATTACCTTCTTCTACATATGAGCGCGATCGCATTGTTGCCGCTCGTTATGAAGACTATCTTTCAGTCGTGCTAGATGAGCGAGCAGTCATTGCAGTCTTAACTTGGGGATTAAGCGATAGACGTACCTGGCTTTCAATGTTTACTCCCCGCTCAGATAAAACACCAGTGCGTCCTTTACCACTGGACTCAAACCTCCAACGTAAAGTGGCATGGAATGCTATGGCAAGAGCATTTGACCATGCTCCAAAACGTTAGTCCTTCGATCATACTTTTAAGGACAAGATTCAAATTATGGAAAACACACTTGTTGATCCAAAGATTACAGTAATTCAACCCCAACGTTCTCTAAATGTAGCAAATGCATTGGAATTTGAGCGCGAACTAGTAACAGCCTTACGACAAAACTACTGTTCTGTATTGCTAGTAGATTTAGAGCAAGTAGAATTTATAGACAGCTCTGGATTGATAGCGTTGATGTCTGGATTGAAATTGGCTCGATGCTTGGGGAAGCGCTTGAGTCTTTGCTCTGTTTCACCGCAACTTAAAATCATTTTTGAAGTTAGCCGACTCGATAAAGTATTTGATATAGCTGAAGGCTACAACGAAGCTCTTCTAGTCAGTTTGTAGTTTGTACTGGGCACTCACCCTACTATTAGCTTTTTACTAAAAACTGAAAGTGACAACATCCAAGTATTTACAACCGAGGAACTATCCGAATGAAAAAGTTTGAGGAAGAAGTCTTACTAGGAACTAGGTTTCATAAAGTCAAAGTTAATGAACTGATTGATTTCATTGTAAAATCAGCCAAACTTCCGAAGAAAACAACCATAGGTCACTTAAACGTTCGGGGAATGAACTTTGCCTACGAACTACCTTGGTATAAAGATTTTATGAATAAATCCGATTTGGTATTCTGCGATGGATTTGGTGTTTTATTAGGCGCGAAACTCTGCGGATGTCGTGTTAATTCATCTCATCGTATGACCTGTCCAGATTACATTGAGGATTTAGCACTAGCTTGCGAACAGGAAAATGTCTCCTTGTTCCTGTTAGCTGGTAAGCCAGGTACGGTAGATAAAGCGATCACTAAACTAAAGGCGATCGCACCAAATTTAAAAGTGAAAGGACATCACGGTTATTTTAAGAAGTCTGGTGAGGAAAATGAATCGGCGCTCAAACAAATTAATGAATTTAAGCCAGATGTTTTGTATATTGGCTTTGGTATGCCGCTACAAGAAAATTGGATTGTGAATAATTTAGAGCATATAGAGGCAAAAGTATTTCTCCCACTAGGTGCATGTCTTGATTTTTATACTGGCGCTGTCTACAGGGGTCCGCGCTGGATGACCAGTTGCGGACTAGAGTGGTTAACACGATTGGTAACAGAACCACTACGCTTGTGGGAACGTTATGTGATTGGCAATCCGCTGTTTCTTTATCGTGTCCTACAGGAACGGGTTACAAAAAATTTAAAAAAGCGCTCCCGACGATTTTCACAATACTGATTTATAGGCAGTAAACAACCTAGTACAACAAGGCAAAAGTAAAAAGTAAAAAGTAAAAAGAAAGAACCTTATTTTGTAAGGGTTTTAACTATTTCAGATGGGTGGTTTATTTCCGCCGATCTGGACTAGGTCAAATTCAGAAATTTAGCTAGCAGAAATACAGGGGTAATCAGAATCGTGTCTACCGAGCATATGTCGGTTTCAAGTTTTAAACCAGATCTAAGATCAGCTAAAGGTACAAGGATACAAAAAGGATTAGCTGCAAGATTACTGCGGGTAACAACGCTGATCTTGCTAGATGTCTTTGCTTTGTCCTTTGCATGGAAGTTGGCAGTATTTTATGGATCTCCAATAGAATCTCCTTGGACCCAAAAAACATCTTTTCTACTGCTCGTTCTCACAGTTGAAATAGGCATCATTGCATCAAAAGGACTATATAGGTCCGGTCTAAATCGTCGTAACTATCCTCGTCTGGTTGAAGCAGTCTGCTTGTCAGATGTTTTACTCTTGCTGATTGCTTTTCTTTATGAACCAGATACCTATGTCTCGCGCTCAACTTTTCTACTGTTTTGGTTCTTATCTGTAGCCTTCATATGTACTGCTCGCTTTACCTGTGATGTTGTCACTAAAAAGCTGCGTAATAAAGGAGTTATTCGACATGCAGTGTTTCTCATCAGTGAAGACAAGCAGAGCCATGTTAGGTTAATACAAAAAGAAGATTGCTACACAATACAAGGAATTGCTGACTCAAGCTGCTTGGATATAGCCAACCGAGAGGCTACCTTTGAGTATCTACGCACAAATGGCATAGAAGAGACTTTTGTTTCTTGGAATGCAATCAAGAATCGTCTATACGTTTGCTGGAATTTCCATACTGCTGGCATTACCCTACGAATATTACCAAATGAAGGTGACATTCATCACCCTAAATCAGTATTTTGGACAATCGGTGAAGTTCCTTGTATGACAATTCCAGCACCAATCCTCGTAGGGGGCGATTTTTGGGTCAAACGGTGTTTTGACCTGTGCTGTTCGATTGTACTGTTACTCCTGCTGTCTCCTGTTTATCTAGCGATCGCCATACTAATTAAGTTAGATTCATCAGGACCAGTATTTTTCAAACAAAATCGAATTGGTCTGCAGAGTAAAAGTTTCAAGATTTGGAAATTCCGGACAATGGTTGTAAATGCAGAAAAGCTGCAAGCAACCCTGGAAGCGAAGAATGAGATTAAGGATGGGGTGCTCTTCAAAATGAAAAATGACCCTCGCATCACAAAAGTTGGTAAGTTCTTGCGCCGTTACAGCTTAGACGAATTACCGCAAATATTCAATGTTTTAGTTGGAGAGATGAGTCTTGTAGGTCCGCGCCCTCTCCCTATGAGGGATGTAGAGAAGTTCAAAACAAAGCACTTTATTCGCCAAGAAGTTCTGCCCGGTATTACTGGATTGTGGCAGGTTTCCGGTCGCTCCGATATCGACAACTTTGAAGATGGAGTGAAATTAGATCTCACCTACATTGAAAATTGGTCCTTATGGCTAGATGTGAAAATTTTGTTGAAAACTGTCGGGGTTGTTCTGCAAAAATCAGGTGCCTACTAAAAGCTCTCAACAACGTGCTTTAACTCTCAATAGTTGCTTTAGATAGAGCAAGTTTAATACATAATATTGATTGATTGAAGGGGTGCACTATGCGTCGTTGGTGGTTAACAATTGTCAGCATTGTAATTGCGTTTGTGTTTGTTTTTGTAGGAGTCATAAGTAAGGGTGGCTTTAATCAGGTGGTATTCGGTGCAGATAACAACGCTATTCAACCAGTTTTGATTGCACAAAATTACAGTCCTACGCGGATCATGCCTCTTGGCGACTCTATCACTGGAGGTCAGCCACCTCAAAACAGCTACCGTCGCTTACTTTGGTTTTATTTGCTCAATGCGGGTTACAATGTCGATTTTGTGGGGTCAACCCAACTCAATTGTGGGGTTTCCGCTCCTCTGCCGGATTTTGATCTAGACAATGAAGGTCACTGTGGTTGGCGAGCGGATGAGATACTAGATCGCATTGACGAATGGGCGAGTAGCACTCGACCAGATGTAGTGCTGATTCATCTTGGCACCAACGATCTTGGACAGGGACAGAGCGCAGAGAGTACAATTGAGGATATACGTGGTATCATTCAAAAGCTGCGAAATTATAACCCAACCGTGAAAATACTGCTTGCTCAGATCATCTGGTGTGGTTACTTGGAGCGGATCGCACCATTTAATTCGCTTATTCCAAACCTTGCTTCGCAAACTAATACAGATCAATCACCTGTCATAGTTGTGGATCAGTTTACTGGTTTCGAGCCATCGCCAACGTCAAACGGTGGTGATACTATCGACGGTTGTCATCCTAATAATGGTGGTGAATGGAAGATGGCTACCCGTTGGCTAGAAGCTCTCAAAAATGTGCTTTAACTCCTATAAATAGCTATGTCTAACGCCACTAGAGCGCTATAGTGGCGGTAGAAATATGGGATCTAAACTTTACACATTGTTAAAGATAAAAATTGCTCTTTCTTCAGAAAATAATTTCCCCAGATTGTTAAAAAAATTACTTATCTTCCTTTTCCTATCTTCTTATGATTCGCTTAAACTTTACAATTTCTTTAAAAAAGATTTTAATTTATACTTGAAATTACAGAGAATTCAAGTTATACTTAACATCGTTAATATGTATCGTCAACCTACCAGTATCATATAGCTTAAATTGCATCTATTCGGAAAACGCTTCTTATAAAGAGTGTTTTAAAATCATCAGTGGGCATGAAATTGATTACATCAGAAAATGCAAATTTAAGCATACAAAGGTTGAAAAGCGATGCAATTTCTTCATGCATTTACCAAAATATGAAAAGTAAGAACGGTTGGCATTATCACAAGCCAAAAAGTATTCGCTGTGATGGCTCTGGGCAATTCATGCAGTTCCATAACCCTACAAGACATCTTGATGCTTTTGAACGCTAAGCTCTAGACGTGTAAGTTTGAACTGCTGGGTTTGTTACTTTTAAGTAGAGCAAAAGTGTACTTCATACAGAATTTGTTAATTAGACATAACAATTAAAACTCACTTGTCGATAGCTTCGCATGTGTTGCATAGTTCGTTAAATGATAGCCGCTACTGCTGCTTGCGCTAAGTTACTAATATCAGATATCAATATTGGCTCCAACAAAAGCATTGAACTATGAGTAGGGAACTTATATGGAGACTAAAGGTTATCCAGAAGAATTTGATATTCAAAAATATTTACTGGTTCTGAAACGCCGTTGGCCTATTATTGCCGGAGTTCTTTTAGCAACATGTGGATTATCGTCGGTTGCTGTATTCCTGCAAAAACCTGAATACCAAGCGAGTGGAATGCTTCTTTTTAAATCAGACAGAACCTCATCGCTGACGAAAGTAGGAGAAAAAATAGGGGATCTTGAATCTGTAATGCGCGAAGGAAATCCACTATAAACGCAAGCTGTAATTTTGAAGTCTAAACCAATTTTAAAACAGGTTATCGATACTTTAGGATTAACAGATAAAAAAGGTAATCCCCTCGATCCGGATTCACTAAAGATTAATGTTAAACCAACTGTAGGTACAGACATACTTGAGGTTTCCTATACCTCAAACAAACCTGAATTGGCGGCATCTGTAGTCAATCAGGTGATGAGATTCTATGTTGCAAATAACGTTCAATCTAATCGAACTGAAGTCTTTGCTGCAGGTGATTTTATTAAAAAACAACTGCCATACTCTCGAACAGAATTAGAAAGCGCAGCAGAGGCACTACGTCAGTTTAAAATTCGGTATAAGATTATTAATCTGCCACAAGAAGCGAACGCTGCCATTGAGAATATTGCCAAGATAGATGAGGAAACAAATCATACTCGGGCTGCACTAGCAGATGTAAATGCTCAGGAAGCACAAGTACGCAGCCAACTAAATTTAGCAGGGGAGGAGACGGTAGAAATTACTTCCCTAAGTCAGATACCTGGGGTACAGGAAGTCTTAAGTGAAATGCAAAAAGTGCAAAGCCAGTTAGCAACTGCTAGAGCACGCTATACAGAGTCGCATCCATCCGTCACTTTTTTAAAGAATCAAGAAGCAAGTCTGAATTCATTATTGCAGCAGCGGATTGAGGAGGTTTTAGGAGCTAAAGGAAAAGAGCGAGTTTTAGGAACTCAACAAAATATTCCCCCAGGCAAGTTGCAAATGGGAGATCTCAAGAAAAATTTGGCAGCTCAATTTGCACAGTTACAGTCGCAACGCCAGGGTCTTTTAAGCAGAATACAAGCTTTGTCTAATTTACGAGTAACTTTTAAGCAAAGGCTTGATCTACTACCAAATTACGAGAAAAAGCAAGGAGATTTAGATCGACAGTTGTCAGTCGCGCAAAAGAACTATGAAAACCTGGCGACAAGATTGCAAGAAATTCAAGTAGCAGAAAGGCAAACCACTGGGAATGCCAAAGTGATTCAACTAGCCTCTGTTCCCGAAAAACCAGTTCTCGCCAAAAAAACACTGATCTTAGTTGGAGGTGGCGTATTTGTCGGTTTGGTAATTGGTGTAGCAACTGCATTTTTTGTAGACCTAATTGATAGCTCTTTGAAAACGGTTAAGGAAGCCGAGGCGTTTTTTGGATATAGAATGCTGGGGCTAATTCCCAAGTTTGAAAGTAAGATATCCACTTTTACTAAGTTAATGGGAGATAGAGTATCTCCGAGAATTATCGTAGCAACCTCTCCTCGTACAGTGATTCATGAAGCATACCAAATGCTTCATGCAAACTTGAAGTTTATTAGCCATAAAAAAGTTCGCACAATTGTGGTAGCGAGTTCGGTTGCGGGCGAAGGGAAATCAGAAGTTTCTGCTAATTTAGCTGCCGTACTTGCTCAGGTAGGAAGCCAAGTTCTGCTGGTTGATGCAGATATGTATCAACCATCGCAACACCACTTGTGGGGTTTGATCAATTCAGTGGGTTTAAGTAATGTCATTGTTGGTCAGAATGAATTTTCACACACTGTGCAAGTAGTCACACAAAACTTATCTGTCCTGACAGCAGGAGTTCAACCTCCTAACCCCCACGCTTTGATTGACTCTGAGCGCATGAAATCTCTGATTGAGATGTTTTCTGACAGCTTTGACTACATAGTGTTTGATACTCCTCCTTTAGTTGATACGGCTGATGCTGCAGTTTTAGGAAAAATGGTAGATGGAGTTTTGCTAGTAGTTCGACCTGGGATTGTGGATTCAGCTAGCGCTACCACAGCTAAGTCCCTACTAGAACGTTCGGAAGCTAAAATCTTGGGAATGATTGCCAATGGTGTGAATGTGAAGAAAAAGCCCAACAGCTACTTTTATTATTCCAAAGAACAAATGAGCCAGGATTTTGTAAAAACAGAAATTAGGAATGAACAATGGGTGTACAAATAAACTTGATGGTAAATACAGATTCTGAAGAATCTTCTACTTTAAATTTTTGGCAGCTTCTTAAAGAAGACTGGAAGGCACATGGATGTGATTGGAGTAAACCTGGATTCCGCGCAGTTGCACTTCACCGTTTTGGAGTTTGGCGCAAGAAGATTAAATCGAAACTCTTGCAAGCGCCTTTCAGCCTTCTTTATAGAATGCTATATCGCAAGGTTCGGAATACTTACGGAATAGAACTAGTTTATACTACCCAACTTGGTCGCCGTGTCATTATTCAACATCAGGGAGGAATAGTCATTCACTCACACTGCTCTATTGGTGACGACTGTATTATTCGTCAAGGGGTGACTTTAGGAATGCGTTTCCCAGATCGTCCAATGGATGCGCCCAAGTTAGGCAAAAGTGTTGATGTTGGTGCTGGTGCGCAAATCTTAGGCAACGTCACTATTGGTGATAATGCCAGAATTGGTGCTAATGCTGTGGTTTTGTGCGATGTTCCAACAGGAGCAACGGCAGTTGGTATACCAGCAAAAATCATCTCTTCTGCAAAAGTTCACCAATTAAGTACCGATTGAGGTAACAATCCTATGTTAATTAGCCAGTTCATGATGTGTACTAATGTTGTTCTATTAGTAAGCGCATTACTGTTATTGATTATCTGTCTATTTTTTCTGATAGAATGTACTGCTGCTCTTTTGCCAAACAATAAGAGTCCGAATGCAGACAATTGCCCTGATGCCATTACTATCTTGGTCCCGGCACACAATGAAGAGGTAGTTATCGCCTCAACACTAGAAAAACTGACTCCTGCGTTAAAAAAACAAGACCGTTTGGTCGTCATTGCTGACAATTGTAGTGATGCGACAGCTCAGATTGCCCGTGCAAAGGGTGCTATAGTCATCGAGCGTCACGACCCTAATCATAAAGGTAAGGGATACGCTCTAGACTATGGCTTACAGTATCTTGAGTCAGATCCTCCTAATGTGGTCGTGTTTGTTGATGCTGACTGTACAGTTGCACCAAATGCAATTGAGATACTGACTCAATGTGCTTATGCAACAGGACGACCTGTCCAAGCTACCTACTTAATGGTAAAACCGAAAAACTCTAATTCATCAAAAGACTTGGTTTCACAATTTTCCAACATCGTCAGGAATCTAGTTCGTCCCCGTGGATTAGCCCGCTTGGGACAGACTTGCCCGTTGCTTGGTACAGGTATGGCTTTCCCTTGGTCGGTTATTCGCAAAGTCAATGTAGCCAACGGTCATCTTCTTGAAGACCTAAAACTAGGCTTAGATTTAACCATCGCTGGACACAGACCAATGTTTTGCCCAGAAGCATTGGTAACTGGAGATCTACCGCAGCAGTTGCAAGCTGCTAGAACTCAGAGAACTCGTTGGGAACACGGTCATTTACAAATTATGCAGACTTATATTCCCATGTTGCTCTTTGAAGCAGTGGTTCAAAAAAGGCTTGACTTATTGGTGAGCATTTTGGATGTGTGTGTGCCACCTCTATCCCTGCTTGTGGTTATTTGGTTAGTGTTAATGACAGTTTCTCTAGTTTTTGGAATCTTATCAGCATTATGGATACCAGCTGACTTCGCAGCGACAGCAGGACTTTGTTTCCTGATGGCAATTATTATAGCTTGGGCTAAATTTGCTATTCAAGACTTTCCTTTACGTAAACTTTTAACCATTCCTTTTTATGTTCTTTGGAAAATTCCAGTTTATTTCAAGTTTTTAGTGAAACCTCAAAGCGTGTGGATTCGTACAGAAAGGAACAAGATATAATCAAACGAAACCTCTGACAAATTAACCTTTCTCTTGTTATGGTCAAAGTATGAAAAGTAAAGTGGGAAGTGAATCTCTAAGACTTGCCGAGAAAGGTTTTATTATCTTAGGTTTAAGTTTCTTCACTGGAGTATTTGGTGTACACTCTCTAGCTCTTGTACTTCCAAGCGCCGTTGTTACCTTAATCAGATTTTTTGTTTGGGGAATGTCTACCCTTCTCGTTGGCATTTTGTGGAAAAGTACAATAATTATAGTTAGTCGAAATGTATTACTCTGTATATTAACTGCATTAGCCTACCTCTCATTTAGCTGGTCAGAATTTCCTGATTACACGTTATTTAATGCTAGAGATATCTTAATGATGACCTCGTTTGGCTTGTATTTTGCTACACGATTTAGCTTTAAAGAGCAGGTAAAACTCGTTGGCATTACTTTATTAATAGGGTGTTTTCTCAGTACAATTTTTGCCTTGGAATTTCCGGAAATTGGCTTACATGGACTCGATGAAGTAGAATCTCATCCAGGAGCATGGAAAGGAGTATATGGACACAAAAATTTTCTGGGAAGCATGATGGTTTTAAACTCTGTAGCCTTTTTTTTGTTACCTAAAGAAAATCCCCTTATATACAGGTATGCTGGTTTTATTTTTTCGCTGGTTTTGATGCTACTTTCTACTTCAAAAACTTCTCTTGTTCTCTCTTTTCTGCTTCTATCAATAATAATGTTCTATCAAAACTTTCGCTGGCAGGGAAAGATAAGTGTAATTTTCACAGACATTGCAATTCTGATTGGGGGATGTGTCCTTGTACTACTTTTAACTTATTGGGTAGAACTTTTAACTGGTTTAGGAAGAGACCCAAGTTTAACAGGAAGGACGTTCATATGGGGTTATGCACTAACTAGATTAATGGAAAGACCATTATTGGGTTACGGACGTGGTGCATTTTGGGCACCAGGAAGTGAGTATGCAGTTGAAGCAGGTCAGTCAATCGGGACTAGCTGGATTCCACCTCACGCCCACAATGGCATAGTAGATTTATCACTTGATGTTGGTTTAATTGGTCTATCACTGTTTTTAATTATTTATTTCACAGCCTTTGTTCGAGCATTGAAACTAGCTTACGCAACTAAAAATCCAGAGGATCTTTGGCCATTAGCTTATCTTACCTTCTTGGCAATGAATAACGTGACAGAGAGTTGTTTGCTGCTTTCAGCTAATGTGTATTGGGTTTTGTTTATCACAGTTGTTTTTACTATAAATCAAAAAGGAAAATTCAAAAAATTAACAATCTAATCATTCGCGCTTTTTTGTAAAACATAGAAAAATATTACAGGAGGTCATGTGCAGTCTATTGGAATTGTTGTCATCGGACGTAACGAAGGAAATCGTCTCTACGAGTGCTTGCTATCAGTAATAGGAGAAGAAAGAACTGTAGTTTATGTTGATTCTGGCTCCACAGATGGTAGTGTAATGCTAGCTCGCTCCCTTGATGTCTATGTTGTGGAACTAGATTTATCTATTCCATTCACTGCAGCCCGTGCTAGGAATGCAGGGTTTGAATACCTATTGCAAATAAAACCAGAAATCGAATTTGTCCAGTTTGTGGATGGAGACTGTCGGGTTGTCAATTCATGGTTGGAACATGCAGTGAGTGAATTAGTGACTCAGCCTGACGTTGTCGTGGTGTGTGGGCGGCGTCGGGAAGAATTCCCTGATCGCTCTATTTATAACCGCCTGTGCGACATCGAGTGGAATACTCCCGTAGGTGAAGCAAAATCCTGTGGTGGTGACGCCATGATTCGGGCGATCGCCTTCAAAAAAGTGGGAGGATTCAATTCAACATTGATAGCAGGAGAAGAACCAGAACTGTGTTTGCGACTGCGTCAAGCGGGGGGTAAAATTGTACGGATCGATGCCGAAATGACTAAGCACGATGCCCGAATCACCCGTTTTAGCCAATGGTGGAAGCGTCAAGAACGCAGTGGTTATGGTTTTACCCAGGGGGCAACGCTTGACAATGGCAGTCCCGAACGGCTTTGGATAAGACAAATTTATCGGATTTGGTTGTGGAGTTTGTTTTTGCCTTTGTTAACGGTTGCAGGTTTATTGCCAACTAAGGGGCTAAGCCTGCTGTTACTATTAGTAGCCAATACTTTGGTAGCCTATCGAGTGTATCGGCGAACAAGGCTTTCCGGTTTTCAGTCAAAGGATGCTATTTTCTACGCCCTATTTTGTGTGATAGAAAAATACCCACAATTGCTCGGTCATATCCAATTTTACTTAATTGGGTTATTGAAGCGACAGCGCACCATAGTGGAATACAAAAAAGCTTCAGCAAGTTAATACAATTCTTTTATCAGCACTCATGACAACAAAACTAAAATCAGCAGTCATTGGTACAGGATCAATCTCCAAAGAACATCTCAGTTTTCTTGCTCAAGGCGATCGCGCGCATCTTGCCAGTGTTTGCGATCTTTCATTAGCGGCTGCCAAGTATGCCGCACAACGGTATGGTGCGGACTCCACCTACACTGACTATCAAAAGATGCTTCATGAGGTTCAGCCAGACATTGTACACATTCTCACTCCACCTAATACCCACAAGCGGATTGCCACGGACTGTCTCTCGGCAGGTGTCCATGTGTTTTGTGAAAAGCCGATTACACCTACCTACGATGAATTCAAAGAACTTTGGACTTTTGCTCAGTCTCATAATCGCCGACTAATTGAAAACCAAAACTACTGCTTTAACGAACCAATCCTGGCGATCAAAAAATTAGTTGCAGATGGCATTCTGGGTGAGATAGAGGAAGTTGAAGTCCGGATGGCGGTTCCAGTTCGTAATGGTGGAGTATTCGCAGACGAAAACTTGCCTAATCCTATTCATAAAATGCCCGCAGGGGTAATTCACGATTTTATTACACACTTATGTTCTTTGGTCGTCCGCTTTATACCAGATTTTGATCGCGTTAGCACTGCATGGAGCAATCACGGTGGTGGAGACATGTTCCGGTATGACGACCTTGATGCGATAGTAATCTCAGGTTCAGCACACGCTCGGATTCGATTCAGCTGTCACACGTTACCCAAGTGTTTTACTGTTACAGTACGAGGTTCAAAAGGTTATGCAGAAACTGATTTATTTCAGCCTTACCTGCGTTGTGTCATACCCCGCGCTGGAGAATTGCTATCTCCACTGATTAATCACTTTGTGAACGGATGCGATTTGGTTGGGGCAAGCATGAGAAACTTTCGTCGCAAGATTATGCAACGAACGGTTTATGAAGGTTTGCATCGGCTTTTGGATCTAACCTATGAAGCATTAATCGATGACACTCCGCCACCAATCAGTTTTGAAGATATGGAACGTACAAATAGATTAGTTAATGCCCTACTGTCTGAAGACACAAGATTTTAGATTAAGATTTTCACTACTTCGATGCGAGGTTTGTTATGAAGTTACTGGTAACAGGTGCGTCTGGATTTCTCGGAAATTATGTTGTCGCTGAAGCACTGCGACAAGGACATCATGTGCGTGCGGTTGTGCGACCTTCTAGTAATGAAAAGCACCTAGCTTGGCACAATAACCCAGCAGTAGAGCTGATTAGGCTCGATTTGCGGCGCAAGAATGGTATTGTCGATGCCCTCGGTGGTGTAGATGCTGTCATTCATTTGGCAGCTGCTAAAGAAGGTGACTTTTACACGCGATTTGCAGGCACAGTCATTGCCACCGAGAACTTACTTGATGCGATGATTGAGGCTAATGTGCTACGGCTGATTGATATTAGCACCTTTTCAGTATATGACTATCTCCGTACCCCATCCGGCACAACAATTACTGAAGATACACTTGTAGAGTGCGATCCTCTTGAGCGCGATGAATACGCCCAAACCAAGCTTTTACAAGAAGAACTTGTCCGTGAGTTTGAGCAAAATCATAAGGCACAAGTGACGATTCTTCGCCCTGGATTAGTCTACGGACGAGATAACCTCTGGAGTACCCTTCTGGGCGGAAAATTGACCAACAATCTCTGGTTGCGAATCGGTGCTCATGCTACTATGCCATTGACATATGTCGAAAACTGTGCTAAAGCAATTGTTAGTGCAACAGAGCGAGATGAGGCAATTGGTCAAACCATAAATATCGTTGATGACAACTTGCCTACCCAAAGAGTTTATGTCTTGAACCTGGCTAAACACAAAGTGTCTATGCCTCGTACAATTCCGGTCAATTGGACACTTATGCGTGCGATCGCCTGGATATTCTGGATGTACAACAAAAAAGTGCTGAAAGGGCAAGCCAAGCTACCAGGCATATTTAACCCAGTGATACTGGATGCCCGGTTTAAGCATTTTCACTTCAGTAATGCTCGTGCGAAACAAATTTTGAACTGGAAACCCAAAGATTCTCTTGATACTGCACTTGAGCGCTCAGTTAGCAATATTGAATTGTTGCACGTACCGACACCCATCTTGCAACCTATTGGAGGCTCTTGAGAATGCGGATTGCTTACCTAACTGGTCAATATCCCAGAGCAACAGACACTTTTATCCAGCGTGAGGTACAAACCCTGCGAGAAATGGGTGTGGACGTTCACACCTTCTCTATTCGTCGCACAGGGGATGAACATATGGTTGGGTTAGAACAAAATGTTGAGCGCGATCGCACGTTCTACATCCTTCCCCCCAATCCCATCAATTTACTAAAGGCGCACCTGAGTCTACTACTTGCTGCCCCAACTCGATACCTACAAGCAATCAAGCTAGCATTGTTAACCAGCCAACCAGGGTTGCAGGGTGCTATTTATCAATTCTTCTACTTTTTGGAAGCTGGCATTCTTGCCCAACAAATCAAAGTCCGGCAAATTGTCCATTTGCACAACCATATTGCAGAAGCGAGCGGTACAGTTGCCATGCTCGCCTCCCAGATGGGAGGTTTTACTTATAGCTTCACTTTACATGGTCCGTACATTTTCTTCCGACCACATCAATGGCGACTTGACGAAAAAATTAAACGATCACTGTTTGTGTGTTGTATCAGCCATTATGCTCGCTCTCAAGGAATGATATTTGCACCCGCCGACAAGTGGAAGGTGATGCATATTATTCATTGCGGGATCGATCCAGCTTTATTCGATGTCGTTGACCACAAGCAATTAGGAAATAGGTTGCTCTTTGTAGGAAGACTAGCTACAGCAAAAGGATTGCCCATCCTACTAGAAAGTCTTGCTATTTTGACAGAGCATCCAGACATCATATTAACAGTCGTAGGTGACGGTCCTGACCGTGAACAATTAGAAGTTTTGACTGCTCAGTTGGGATTAAGTAAAAATGTCAATTACGTCGGCTATAAATCCCAAACTGAAGTACGCGAATATTTTCAGCAAACCGATGTTTTTGTGATGTCTAGCTTTGCTGAAGGAATACCAGTAGTGCTGATGGAAGCAATGGCAGCTGGTGTTCCTGTGGTAGCCACACAAATTGCTGGTGTTAGTGAGTTAGTAGAAGATGGAAAAAGTGGCTACCTTGTACCACCTGGAGACGCTGTTTCCTTAGCAGAGTCCATTGACAAATTAATAAGTGACCATAAACTTCGAGCAGCATTTGGCACAGCTGGTCGAGCCAAAGTAGAGAAAGACTTTGATATACACCATGAAGTTGCACGGTTGCATCAAATTATGACCAGCGCCTTACACGGAAAAGTAGAACCCATTCGTTTCAATTACGAAAAAAAGCAAGTTTCTCTAATCAATCATGAATATTTCCAATCCAAAATTTAAAATATGACATCTTTGAAAAAGCTTGCCATCCGTGGAGCAATCTGGACGATTATCGGTTTCGGAGGTATTCAAATCCTACGGTTTGGCAATAATTTAGCTTTAACTCGCATGCTTAAGCCAGAAGATTTTGGTTTGATGGCTTTAGTCACTACCCTTAGAGTTGGTCTGGAACTATTTTCAGACGTTGGTATTGCTCAAAATATAGTCAACAGTAAACGAGGCGATGAACCTGCTTTCCTCAATACTGCTTGGACGATACAAATCATTCGTGGTGTGGTAATTTGGCTTGTTTGCTTACTTATTAGCTTTCCTACAGCAAAGTTCTACAATGACCAACGCTTGGTATGGCTAATTCCTATTGCTGTACTCTACTCAGTTCTTGATGGATTTAGCTCTACTAGCCAACATACTCTTCATCGCCGGATGCAACTGCGTAGGCTTTGCATGTATGACTTGATCTTGCAAGCTTGTTTTTTTTCTACCTTAATTATTTTGGTTTGGTTCTATCCAAATATCTGGTCTTTAGCTATAGGAACGGTAATAGGAGGAGTATACAAATTAGTAAGCAGCTTTTGGTTAATACCAAAATATACTAATCGCTTCGCGTGGGAGCCAGAAGCTGTCCAAGAAATTTTGAATTTTGGTAAGTGGATGTTCATTGCCTCAGCGCTGATGTTTGCTGCTGAACAAGCTGATCGCTTGGTTTTGGCTAAGATTCTGTCATTTAAATTGCTAGGTGTTTATACAGTAGCATATACCCTGGCGAGCGTACCGAGAGAAGTGATTAAGCAACTAAGCTATAAAGTCATTTTTCCCGCTATTTCCCAGCAATCTGATTTACCCAGATCGAGCTTGCGAGTGAAAATTCTCCGTCAAAGGCGACTCATTTTAATCGGGAGTGCGGTTGTCTTAGCTGCTCTGATTACAATTGGTGATTTAGTTGTCGCCGTACTGTATGACAAAAGGTATGCTGATGCCACTTGGATGATGCCAATATTATGCAGTGGTATCTGGTTTTCGATATTATTCTATACTATCAACCCTGCTCTCTTAGCAATTAGCAAGCCTTTATACTCTGCTCAAAGTAATTTTGCTCGATTTGGAATAATTACTCTGGGTGTACCTCTGGCAAATTCCAGTTTCGGTGAGCTGGGAGCAATTATCGTCATTGCATTTAGCGATTTGCCTTTGTACATAGTCAACCTTTACGGACTTTGGCGGGAAAAACTCACTTGTATAGTCCAAGATATGCAAGCTACTGTCTTTTTTATCGGAGTACTTGCTTTATTTCTAGTGATTCGGAATAATTTGGGGTTGGGGCTGCCAATTCAACAACTACTTTAGTAGTGCAATTATAGAAAAACAACACCTTACTCCCAACAGGAGTGTAAAATTACTTATCTTCTTTCTCTGCGTCCTTGGCTCAGGAACAGTTTTTAAATCGGGATTCATAGGAGCTTTTCCAACTGTCAAGCACTTTACCTTATGGTTGGGTTTGTGCCCTGGTCAAAAAATTACTGGTGGCAAGGTTAAAAGCTCTCGAAGACCAGTTGTAAATTGTGCAGCCAACGCTTTCCGCATGGCTGCTTTGTGTTTAATTCAAAGTCGTTCTGCGCGATCGCGCTTTTTACAGACGCTTGCGTTCTCGTTTGGGTGCCCCCAAAGCTATTACCGCTACTGCCCACAAGATCGCACGTATGTTTCCTTTTAACTATTCATCTCATGTCCGGTAGATTAACCTTAAATACAAGAGGAACCCCAAGATCGCTCCTAGCTGCGCTTTGTCTCCACTCCCCCGTTGCGGAGAGAGGTTGGGGGGGTTCTTTTCCGCATGGTTGTGCTACCGAACACGGTATCATTACTTGTAAGCACCTATATCAGTCGTATTACCTTGAATTCGTTGTACACCGTCCTTATCTAACTGTGCATACTGACCAATATCTGCCGAGCCTGCGTTAAGTGCTGGCGAAGCGGATGTCAGATGGAAATCATTGCCACCTGAATTAGCAAATCCAATTGATGGAACTTGAGTGTTGTTAGACGCCTGTAGGTTGCCAATTGCAGTACCACCTTCATAAAGGCTACTAAACTGATTTGTGAATAAGTTGTGATCCAGGGTCAGGTTGTTCACATTATCAGCATATCCATTTCGATAGCTGCTGTCGGCAAAGATATTGTTACGGACTAAAATGTCATGAGGTGTGTAACCGCCAGTGTAATCCTTGCCATCAAGACTAAAGGCTTGGACATTCTTATCGACCGTATTGTTAACGATCGTCACGTTACGAACATTATTGGTCACGGCAATTCCTCTACCAGGATTTACACCTTGAATTCCATTCCCATAAACAACGTTGTTGTAAACTCGGATATCTGAGACATCACCTTGATTGGGCTTTTCATCTGCAATGACAATTCCATCAGCCGTATTATTTGCGACGACATTGTTGTAGATGTCGATGTTAAATTCATTAGAACGGTTGCCCTCTACATACAGGGCGGGACCACCACTGTAACCGATATCAGGTTTACCAGATAGCTGGGCTTGACCAGTGATTGTGTTGTCGTGGGCAGAACCATTGCGAGAACCGGTTTTGAGGTCAAGTCCTTCACAGTTGCCATCTTTGATAATATTGTTAGCTACCTCAAAACCGTCAACACCCCAGATGCTTAACGACTCCTGCGAGTGAACTGTATCGGAAGTGCCTTGCCATTTCCAAAGAGCTCGTTCAACAGTATTATTCAACACCTTAATATTTTTACTGGTGACTTCCGCGTCACCACCATTGAAAGAGCTGTCAGGCATGACAATGATACCTGAAGCACCTGTCTCGTAAGTATGATTGTTTTGAACAGTGATATTGTTGGCATCACGCAGACAGATGCCAGCCCAAGATGTATTTTCAATCCGGAAACCATCGATCACCCAATAACCCTTGCCGGCTGATTGAATGACTCCTTTCTCGAAACCACCGTTGTTCGGATCGGGATCTTCCAATGTCACATTTCCATTGGCTTTAAGGGTGATATTACCTAAATCGCTACTACCAGATTTACCAAGGGTGATGAGTTCAGTGTAAGTACCTGGCTGCACCAGAACAGTATCGCCTGCTTTGACAGACGATTTATCGCTAACTGCATAGTTCACGGTTTTCCAGGGTTGATCGATTGTCCCTGGATTACTATCACTACCATTTGGAGAAACTTAGTAAGTGGTAACTCCACCGGGAGGCGTTGCCGCTTGAGGGGTAGGCGTTGATGATGCACCTGTCAAAGAGTCTTGACTACTAGTAGTAGTATCTGCGACCACAACTGGCTTGTTGATGCTGGAACTCACGTTTCCTGGATTAGTTAATTGATCTGTACCAGAACCACTAACGGTGTTTTTGCTTCCGGTGATAGAGTCAACACCACCCTCACCACTAAGTTGGCCACTATCATTTTTACTCTGAAGTTGACTATTATCAGACTGACCAAACAGGCTAGAGCTTCCCGAACTATCTTGATGACCACTGCCTTTGATCCAAGCACTGATTGTACTATCTTGCGGGTTTGCGCCTATATTGCCATGATTTATACTCAGTGTATCGAGCGAGTTGTGAGAATCACTAATCGGATTGGTACTTAGACCGAAGGTATTTGCTTGTAGTGGATGAGATTCTGTAAAGTTCAATGTTTTGCCTCCATCAAGTTAAATGTTTGTGTCGTCACTGGATATGACGCGATGAAAGGCAGGACCCTGAATTTTAGAGCATTAAACTTATAGGGTGCTTAATGCATGAATAAACTACCACACGAATAAAATTTGCACAAGTTGTGGTCAAGGCATTTGAAAACTCCAAAGTTTCCAATAGGAACTACGTTCTGCTTTCAACCATGATTTAAGCGAACGCTTACGCACAGCATTCGCTTAAATTCTTTGGTAAACTTTCAGACCAAGCAAACCTGACAAGTAATCTGTGCCCATAGCATAAAACTACGGATTGAATGCTAAGTTGAACTTAACATTGCTTCTGTTTTCGTAGATATAGTAATCCTAATTGAAGTATGAGAAAATACGTAGGCAAAAAGTACGTATTTATAGGCTTTTTAGCCTGGCTTCTTTCCTACAAATGATTTAGGACTGCTATATAATCTTACTTAAACACCCTAAAAGTTTAAGAGGGATTTTCCTTCATGAGGATTACGCAGATTTTGTCTGCTTGATTCATATAGTAAACCAAAAGATTGTGTAAAACACTCACTTTTTATACCAAGTCGCTTGCCAAAATCGGAGCGCCTATTTGCGTAATTAGGCAACTACTGTGTCCAAAAACGGCAACACCTCAAAACCACCTAGAGAGTCGGTCCACTAATATATATTGACAAAAACAACAAATATAATTGTAAGTGAAATGCCTCATCGAAGAGCGAAAATCGTTTTGACGATGAGTCCAGTTTATGAATTTAGGTAGATGATAATGTTGTCTTAGTTTTGCCCAAGATGAAGAGCAATTAATCAAGGATGCAAACCTCTCTCCCTTTGGGAGAAGCACAGATGACTCTATCAATAGTTCTTATCAGTCATGCACGAGCCGATATTAGGGCAATGATATCGTGTCCGATAACACACCCATAATAAAAGAATCTCACCCCGCTTGTAGCTAACGCCAAAGCGCCCTATATAGCTTGTGGAGAGGTGTTGGAGGTGCGGTGCAGTGTATACATAAATTATGGTTAATTAACCGGACATGATATGACAATGTATTAGGTGTAAACGCTTTGTAGCGACTGTCGATGCACGCGCTTTCCTGTGACTACCATCTTGACTCCACTAGCAGGCGCAAGCGTTACATTCTGTCGCTGAGGTTTTTCTGGTCGTTTATCAGCCAGCGCTAGTTGATAGCGTGACAGTATCGTCGCCAACACTAGCTTCATTTCAAAGGGAGCTAAAGCCTGACCAATACAGCGCCGAACACCAGCGCCAAAGGGCATAAATTCAAAGGGTGAAAATTGGCGTTCGAGGAAACGTTCTGGTCTAAACTGCTTAGGTTGGGGGTATAAATCTTCACGTTGATGTAAGAGATAAATACAGCCAGCGAGTAAAGTACCTGGCTCTAAAGAATGTCCCAGTAGTTCCACTGGTTCTTGCACTTCCCTAGAAAACGTCATAATAACAACTGGGTAAATCCGCAAAGTTTCATTACAGACCGCAGTAAGATAAGGTAAGCGGACTATGCTTGTGGGATCTGGGGAATCGCCAAGGGTATCTAGTTCTTGGAGGAGTTTTTCACGAACTTCTGGCAAATGGTGAATCCAATACAATCCCCAAGCCATTGCTGATGCTGTGGTTTCATGTCCTGCCAACAGCATGGTCATCATTTCATCGCGCAATTCTCGATCCGTCATCGAATCACCCTCTTCATCCTGATCTGACATCATTAAGGAGAGAATATCGACACGATTTGAATCTGGTTGCTCCCGACGTTCAGCAATAACCGTGTACAGTAATTCATCAATTGAGTCACGTAGGCGCACAAACTTTCCCCAAAGACTCCAAGATCCTAAATCTTTTTGTAGAAAGGGGAAATAAAGGAGGCTAGCGTTAAGGGGAGAGTTAAACATCTCTCCTATCGATGCTAGTAAGCCTTTGATTTGTTGGTAACGTTCTCCCTCATATAAGCCGAAGACAACCTGTAAGATGACTTGCAAGGAAATATCCAGCACTGCTTTACGAGCTAAAAAGGGTTTACCTTGTGGTAACTGACGGCATACTTTTTCCGTGATATTACAGATGATCTCACCATAGGCTTGTAACCGCTCTCCATGAAAGGGGGGCATCAAAATTTGTCGCCGCCGTTTGTGGCGAGATCCCTCCAGCATCATCACAGAGTCATCCCCGATTAATGGCTGCAAAATTTTGTTTTCTTCACCTACAGCGACAAACTTTTTGCGATCGTTGGTAAGGATTTCTTGAATTGCTTGGGGATTGTTTACAACTACTAGAGTGTCACCAAAACCAACTATCTCAGCCGTGAACATGTCGGGGTACTGCTGAGCCGCTTTTTCCATATATCCGACAGGGTTAGTAACCCACTCCAGCTTCTGGAGAAAAGAGGGAGTGTTCAGAGTGTTGGGTAGCTGCATCTAAATTTTTCCTCCCGTAATGCTACTAGCCACAGGCAATATCTGGCGATCCGTACACAAAGAATGCCTGTTGTTAATATACAGTCTAGCTATTTTCTTTGGAAGATCCATTAATCAACAGCTATTCCCCAACAGGGTAAGCGCTCAACCAATACTAAGTAATACAATTGTCAAACATATTACTGGCTGGATTGTCCAAAGTCCAGTATATAAAATACCTGTTAATATTGTCCATATCCCTGCATGGGTTGAGCGCGGTATTTCTAGTCACAACATCTGCAAAATTTGGCTAATTTTTTGTTTTCTTTCACGGCTACATATGGCGATCGCCAAACTCAGTAACGTATAGGGCATTGCACATAACAATCCTAAATATGTACGCCATTTACTCCAAGAAAACCTTGCAGGCGAGACAGAAGATAGACGCCAAAATCGATTGACTGAACACACCATTTCATCACCCAATGCTATGACTTCATGCCACCAGCAGGCTGGAATGTAAAGAATTTCGCCTTGATTCAGAATGACCGAACAAGGCAAAAGTTAAAAATTAAAAGGCAAAAGAAAGAAAAAGAAAAAACGGTTTCAAGCCCCCAAATCGATGGAAAAACAAAAATATTTTTTTAAGGGGACACATAGTGCGCGAAGTCAAGGTGAGGGAAGCTTCCGTCCCCAGAGCTTCGCGAGAAAAAAAGGCATCCACTTCAAATCCCCTAATTTTAATTATGGGGATTCTCTTTTTTACTTTTTACTTTTTACTTTTTACTTTTTACTTTTTACTTTTTACTTTTTAAGTTTGTCCTGCTGATATCTTTTGCGTCCGTAACTCCTGATGAGAAACTTTTGAGTGCCTAAGTTTTCACATAGATAATCTAGATTCCAATCAAACGCCTTAATGAGTCCTGTAATTATAACTTGTATTCCTGGTTTTTGATAGTGTTCAACAAATATGTCTGGAGTTAGAGATGAGATATCTACACGTTGTATTTGATTAACTGAGTTATTGCTATATTTGGCTTCTATGTTCATAAACATAGCAGAAAAGCATTCAGAACTTACGCATTGACAGAAAGACTGGAATGTGCATTTAAACCACATTTCTG
>CALMVQ010000167.1 GCA_937873135.1 uncultured Scytonema sp.
TATTTTGTAAGGGTTTTAACTATTTCAGATGGGTGGTTTATTTCCGCCGCTCTGTGCTAGTTCTCACTCTTCGGAGGGAACCCTTCGCTCAGAGTTTGTCACGGAAAAATCTTAGCCTGAGTGAAACTTTGGATTTTCTCAACTTTCTGGGAAGCCAGTTTATGAGTTTATTTATGTAACAAATTAGGCTATATAGTTAGCTATATCCTTGACAAAGCGACTAAAATATGAATAGGCTAGTCATAATCATCACAAAGCTACCCAATGACAGGTGATCGCTATTAGATAAGGAGCAACTGGGTAGCAGAGTCTCCTTAGTTGGGTTACTGCAAATCAAACGGTTAATATGCTGCTACATGAGTTTAAGAATGGCTTTTAATTCTGCCAGACTTGGCTTCAAAGCTACTGAGCAGCTAATTAGGCATGACTATATAAATTTTTATAACATTTTTTTTAGCTGTGACTCGAATAGTTAGCGGCTGTGTCATAATGTGATTGATGAGAATTAATTCGGTGACAGTGTTTGTTTTTAGTATTGACAGGCTTTTTCCTTTTGGTATTTACAGACTTCTCTCCGAAATCTCAATCTCTACACCCTCAAGATTTTGGAGATAATCCATGTCACTTTACGTAGGTAACCTCTCTTATGAAGTTACACAAGAAGATCTGAATGCTGTTTTTGCAGAATACGGTACTGTAAAACGAATTCAGCTCCCCACCGACCGTGAAACTGGTCGTCCACGCGGCTTTGGTTTCGTTGAAATGAGTTCAGAAACTGAAGAAGCAGCTGCTATCGAGGCTCTCGATGGTGCTGAGTGGATGGGTCGTGACCTGAAAGTGAATAAGGCTAAACCCAAAGAAGACAGAGGTGGTAATAGTGGTGGTTACGAAGGCAAGCGGGGAGGCGGCGGCGGCGGTGGCTACGGCCGTAACAACCGTTACTAAACGGAATAAACCAAACCTTTTTCATTTCTACATGTTGTAGATAACAAGCAATCAAAACTTTTCGCGGTTTTGATTTAAAGTTATGTTTATTAGCCCATTTGTCCTAGCTATTGAACATGAGTTTATAGAAAGCCCAAGCAATATTGCTTGGGCTTTTGAAATCCAACATCAGATTTCGGAGATGTTGGAACCAACGCGTTAAAGTCATTCCATCCCTCCTCTTCATTGCCCTCCAAAATGTTTTGCTGTTAATCCATTTGCACGATGTAACGATTTGCACGCAGATGTTTGATTAACCGATTAAGAAGCCGTTGTGGATCTTTGCGATCATCTGGCGTCAACTGGTAGTAAAGTAATGAGTTAGCCAGAATACAAGGGCGGAGCGATGTTCTTTAAGAAACATATTTGTAACTAAATAGTACACAAAATTCTTCCTGAGGTTTAGACTAACTCACTTTTCGTCTAAACCCCAGTGGCTCAGGAGCGGTTGATTAAATTAGGTATTGTTTTAGCGGTTCGGGAGTAATAGCGAATCACTTAGCTTGCTCCAAACTTGGTGGAATAAGTTCTTCAGTTGAACTAACAATTCCATCACCTGAAGGTAGGGAAGTGCTAATATCCTCTTCATCAGGTAATCCATACATTGTCTGATACAGATTTACGTACTGCTTGGCAGATTGATACCAACTAAAGTCTTGGCTCATACCGCGTTTCTGTAGTGCTTGCCATTGAGGCTTGTAGCGGAATCCTTCCCATGCGCGAACCAGACAAGTGTACAAATCTAGTGGTTCATAACGGTCAAAACAATAACCAGTACCTGTCTGTGTCGTCGGCTCATGGTGTGATACAGTGTCAACCAATCCTCCCGTGCGACGGACAATTGGCACACAACCGTAACGCAAAGCCAGCATTTGGCTAATACCACAGGGTTCAAAACGGCTGGGCATCAGGAAAGCATCACTGCCTGCGTAGATGCGACGAGCCAAAGCGTCATTATACAGTAAATAAGTCGCAATGCGTCCGGGAAAGCGAGATGCCATTTGCCATAATTGTGTTTCGTAGTTACGATCGCCTGTTCCCAATACCACAAACTGTGCATCTGTATAAGCACTGAATCGCTCAAAAATTTGTAATATCAAGTCAATGCCTTTTTGTTCCACAAGTCGTGTCACGATACCAATTAAAAAGGCTTTGCTATTGACTTCCAACCCAACTTCTTCCTGCAAGGCAACTTTATTCGCTTTACGTTTATCCAACGTATCGGCGGTGAAGTTCTGGACAATGTGTTTATCGGTAGCTGGATCGTAAGACTCAGTGTCGATGCCATTGATAATCCCCGACAATTTGCCGCTAATAAAAGACAGTAAACCTTCTAGCTGTTCACCGTAAGCGGCTGTCTTAATTTGCTCAGCATAAGTCGGGGAAACTGTATTGACTTTGTTAGCAAACTGCACGGCAGCCGCCATCGTGTTGTGTCCTTGCATGTACCAAGGGCACCAAGTAATTTTCTGCAGATACCAACTCCACGGACCTTGATAAGCTAGGTTGTGAATCGTAAAAACGCTAGTGATATCAGAAGATTGGTGCATCCACACAGGAATCATTCCCGTATGCCAATCGTGACAGTGAACGATTTCTGGCTTCCAATAATTCCAGCAAAACTCAGCTGCTCCATTGGCAAATAGTGTAAACCGCCAGAACTCATCTTCTCCACCGTAGATGCTACGACCTGAAAAAGCCAGATGTCCAAATAAGTACAAGGGAACATCAGTACCAGGCAAAATTGTTTCGTAAACTGCAAAGTTTTGGAACATGGCAGATCCCCACCATACAGGATCTTGAGGAATTTCCATTTTGTCTGGTAGGAAACCGTAGTAAGGCAAGAATATTCGCACATCATGCCCCATTTGTCTCAAGATACTGGGCAGTGCTCCGACGACATCTCCCATTCCTCCTACTTTCGCAATGGGAGCTGCCTCTGCTGCAACAAATAGAATCCGCATGGTAATTTTTGTTTCCCCCGATTCTGCCTATGGTTTGAATTTTACCTAACGTTGATCAAGCCGCGCTCTAATGTGTCTGATGCACCTTTTTGGCAACGGAAATCTTTATTAACTGTACCACTGGGAGGTCTCTGTTCATGTAACCATTCAGTTATCAGCTGGATTTCCTGTTTTGCTGATTGCTGATGGGCTAATTGCCCAATAGTCGATGCTTCCGCTAAGATTGCTAAAGGCTGATCCCGACCGAATAAATTTAACAAGATTCGTGATTAGGATGTCAGAAAAGTGGACTTTCTGAGGAGGTGAGATCGCTATGACACAAGCTGCTTCAAAACTCCTGACTTTTGATGATTTCATTGCCCAGTATGGAGATAACGAGCGTTACGAATTGATTGACGGGGAACTCATTGACATGGAACCAACTGGGCCTCATGAAGAAGTCGCTGCTTTTGTCATGCGAAAAGTTAATGTGGAGATAGATCGATTGAGTGTCCGTTGGTTTACACCTACCCGTTGTTTAATTAAACCTCTGGGAACTAAAACAGCTTTCCGTCCTGATGTAGTGGTGCTTGACAAAGCTGCTATCGCAACGGAACCCTTGTGGCAGGAGCAACCTGTGATCACATTAGCAACTTCTGTCAAACTTGTCGTGGAAGTTGTCAGCACTAACTGGCAAAATGACTACGCACGAAAAGTAGAAGATTATAGCACAATGGGTATCCCAGAGTACTGGGTTGTGGATTACTTGGGCTTAGGGGGTAGAGATTATATTGGTAATCCAAAGCAACCAACGATATCCGTTTATCTATTATCGGCTAGTGGGAATCAGTACCAAAAGCCTGCTCAATTTCGAGGCAGCGAGCACATTATCTCTCCTACATTCAACTCTTTGCAGCTAACGGCTGAACAAATCTTTGCTATTGTTAATTGATGGTCGCGTCACACCACCAATTTCTGCTTCCGTCAGCTACTACCAGGCTTTGATTCTCTGAACAAGTCTAGGTTGGACGATTTTCCCGTCCGTGGTGAATTCGCAGAATGAAGACTTGTTGGTTTTCGATGCGGTAGTAGAGAAGATAGCCATATTTACCGAAAAAGACTCAATTTCTATTCCTCTTCGTCATTATCCGGTAATTTTTCCATTTCCTGGGCAATGAGTGTCTGAAAGTCCTCTCCACAGTGGACATTCAAATGAATTGTGGCAGCCAGCAAATCTGCTAGAATTTCAGCTTGTTGTCTAGCACTCAGGTGAGGTGACTGAAGCTGATAGATTAAGGCAGTGACATTTTCTCACTCTGAACCTAGCTCTGTAATTAATGTACTCAGAGTGACACTGGCAACAGGAAGAGAGCGATGACGAATTTGCATAGTTATTTTCCCAATCGTTTGAGTGCTTGCTGAATACCTTTCACAAAGGCATGAATTTCTGTTTCCCAATGCTGGATTAACCGTTCATCAGGAGAGTCCTTCTCGTACTTTAGCCTCATCTTTTCTTGATGTTCAGCAATGCGCTTATTTAGTGAGCGAATTGCTTTTTTGTGCTTTTTTTTGCCCATAAAGTCGCCACATACACCCACAGCACCGCATAAGCATCTTATGCTACCTCTTTATTCATCCAAAATTAAGTATGATTACGAATTGACAAAATTAATACCGTCTTTATCTGTCCCCAATGGACTTGTATTTATCACAATAAGATTAATATTGTATAATATTTTTCATTGCCTACGTAGTTGCGCTGTCTAGCCTACAGCAACGCCTGAAGCCGAAAGCGCTAAAGCGCAACTACGTACCTACAAAAAGGTTCACGAACCTCTTTGGATTTGAGTGAATATTTCCTCCAAAATTTCCTGCGCTCCCTGTTGGCGGAGGCGCTGAGCTAGTTCTTTGCCTATCTCCTCAGCATCGGTAGTCGCACCTGTAACTGTATCTTTCGCGAACTTTTGACCATCCACGGAAGCAACTATTCCTATTAATGTTAGATTTTCACCGTTAATTTCAGTATTTACACCAATGGGAACTTGACAACCACCTTCTAATTCGCGTAAAAAGGAGCGTTCGGCTAAACAGCGATCGCGTGTTTGTGGATGTTCTATCACCTTGAGTAATGATATCAATTCGTGATCGTCAGCGCGGCATTCAATCCCCAAAGCACCTTGCCCAACAGCGTGCAGGGAAACTTCTTTTGGTATAACTTGGTGGATGCGATCGCCCATACCCAACCGATGTAACCCAGCGAAAGCTAAAATGAGCGCATCGTACTCACCAGCATCCAGCTTTGCCATCCGGGTGTTTAAGTTTCCCCGCACATCCTTAAACGCGAGGTGGGGAAAGTGGTGTCGCAACTGCGCCAGTCGTCGTAGGGAAGATGTGCCGATGACTGCACCTTCTGGTAATGTATTAATTTGCTGAGCGCGGTGCTTTTCATGCACAACCAAAGCATCTGCTGGGTTTTCCCGCTCTGTAATTGCTGCCAAAGCTAACCCGGATGGTAAGCGAGTTGGTAGATCTTTGAGGGAGTGAACGGCAAAGTCAATCTCCCGTTCGATCATGCCCACTTCAAGTTCTTTTGTGAATAGTCCCTTGTCGCCAATCTTAGCTAGTGCCACATCTAAAATTTTGTCACCTTGAGTTGACATGGTGTGGACTTCAAAAGACATATCGGGAAAGCTTTTCTGGAGTTGTTCTTGTACCCAGTAAGTTTGAACCAGAGCAAGTTGGCTTTTGCGAGAACCAATACGAATAGTGCGCGAAGCACGGGAAACAACTGATGTCATAAAGCAGTATCTCAGGACCAAGAGATCAATTCACATTGATCTAGACTACCTTAGTGCGTGATTCAGCCGCCGCGATCATCTGATTATAGTTAAGTTTCTTTATGTTTACAGACTGAAAAGATCACAGCGGCACGACTTCATCACTTTCCCATCCACTGTGCGGCAAGACGCCTTCGTCCGGGTATCGCTCGATCTACCCCTTAAGAGAAAGGCTTTCCGGTTTCCTTTTTGTCATAATTATGGTTATTCTTTCCTCAAACGCGCTCATTACATTTTATGAATCGTTCTGCATGCCTGATCTTTAATCCTGTTGCTGGTACTGGTGATTCCGAACAAGATTTGGCACAAATTCGGGAAATTTTAGAAACGGAAATTGACCTGGATATTTACTTGACAACTAAAGAAATCAGTGCTACAGAACTAGCAACTGCTGCCGTACAACGGGGTGTAGATGCTATCATTGCTGTAGGAGGAGATGGAACTCTTTCCGAAGCTGCAGGTGCTGTAATTGGTACTAATATTCCGTTTGGCATTATTTCCATGGGAACGGCTAACGCTTTTGCTGCCGCTTTAGGAATTCCGGACACAATAGAGGCGGCTTGTCAAGTGATTTTGCAATCTCATACTCGGACTGTAGATGCAGCTGATTGTAATGGTTATCCGATGGTACTATTGGCAGGTGTTGGCTTTGAAGCTGAAACTGTAGAGAAGGCAGATCGGGAAGCAAAAAAGCGCTTCGGTGTCTTAGCTTACATTCTGGCAGGAATACAGCAACTGCGCGACTTTGAAACCTTTGATGTAGAAATTGAAACTGAAGAGAAGGTGATAAAATTAAGTGCAGCCGCAATAACAGTGGCAAATGCTGCTCCTCCGACTTCAGTTCTTGCCCAAGGCCCGGCAGGGATTATTGTTGATGATGGTTTATTAGATTTGACAATAGTCGCGCCTGTTAACAAAGCAGCTGCGATCGCCGCCACCTTTCATTTATTTCAAACAGCTTCTAATGGTAACCCAACAGAGAGGGATGACATTGGTTATCTGCGGGCCAAAAAATTCAAAATTACTACAGAGCCGCCACAAAAAGTTGTTGTTGATGGTGAAATTGTGGGAGAAACTCCGATTGAGATTGAGTGTATTCCTGGAGGATTGAACGTCTTTGTGCCAATTAGAGAACAAATCAACCCTGTAGAAAAACTCCTTGGGCTTCCCAACTTGATTATAGAAGAGAAAGATGTAGACAAAGAGGGCATCTAAGTTCAAGTCCCGCTCTTGATTTTCAGAACGCGAGCGAATTCTCTATAAGGAGTTTCCCCACACCCTATAAAATAAGGAGTCGTTGCGTTGAAACTCGTATCTGATCCGGCGATCACTGACAAAATTCGTAAGATGAAGCAGCGAGTGCAGTGGCAAGATCCTGCAATTGTGCAACGGGGTATTGATCAAACTCGGTTCGTACTTGAAAAAGGAGAATCTGACAATCCAGAGTTCTCCTTTTTAGTTGTGGGTGATAGCGGTTCTGGCGCACACCGAGGACATCATCCCCAGCGAGAGATTGCCGAATTGATGCTTCCACATCACCAAGAATGCAGCTTCATGTTGCACACAGGAGATGTTGTTTATCTCGTAGGATCAAGCGATCACTACTATGAAAATTTTATCAAGCCTTACCGAGAGTTTCTTGTCGGGGAACCCAAGCGCATCAGCTATGATAACATGGTTTTCTCGCTACCAATTCTACCCGTACCGGGAAATCACGATTATTATGACCTACCTCTTGTCTTGGGATTAGTATCTTTAACGACACTACCGCTGCGGCAATTACTCCAATCGAAGCTGTACCTTGATCTCGGCTGGCATGGTTCGGGAAAGGGAGACGCCTATGCAAGAGCTTTTTTAGACTATCTTAAGAGCTTTAAGCGTACAGAAGAATTAGCCCGCCATCTAGATGAACATTATACTGCTAAGACAGACACGGGTCGCTGTTTACGTTATGAACCAGGACGCTTCACCCGCCTTCCCAATCGCTATTATACCTTTCGCTACGGTGGGATTGACTTTTTTGCTCTCGACTCTAATACATTTAACGATCCTCCTCGAATACCTGATACAACCGAAGGTAAAGCTGATCGCCTGCAATTGGAGAAGCGTCGGGATGAATTGGAAGAACAGAAGCAGCAAATGATGCAAACTGTTGCAAAACTTGATCAGGATAATCCCGGAGAAGCAGAACAATTAGATGACATACATGGCAGGGTGTCTCAAATTGAGGAAATTATCGTTGATATCGACAAGCAATTAGCCACTGACGGCAAAATTGAAACTGATATCGATCAACTGGAATGGTTAAAACTCAGACTCATTGAATCTTGGCACACCAAAGATGTTCGCGGAAGAGTCATTTATTTGCACCATCCTCCTTATGTTACTGAAGCGACGAAGTGGGAACAGGGACAGACTCTAGCAGTTCGTAGCCGCTTACGAGATGTGTTTAATGCAGTCGCACAAGCAGTCGGTTCGTCAACTCAGGATCGTCCCTTGGTAGATTTGGTTTTAACCGGTCATGCTCACTGTTTGGAACACATAGAAACAATGAATACCGGAAGTGCTGATTCTCATATTCATTCGATGATCTGTGGTGGCAGTGGTTTTAGTCTACGACGCCAGCGAACAGAGGGACCAGATTTGATGGAAAATGGGTCTTTAGTAGCGCGATCGCACCTTTTCATCGGTCGTAATGGTCAAGGATCACAAAAGCGACGACCTTACTCATCTCTGCGAATCGATGTTAAAGGTGGTTGCCCTCCGAAGTTCATCATTCGTCCCTTAGTTGCCGAATGGTATCATCGGCAATGGCATTATCCCCAAATTCAGCAGATTGTTATTTGATAACTTTATCCAGCTGCTCCAAATTTATTTTCTTTGAAAGTCTAATTGATTTATGGGGTCATCTAAAATCTCTAATCCAAAATTACTCTGACTACTCTAAAATTCCCACTAAAATTGCGATGAGTTCTGGCAAATCATCTGGTAAAGTGACGAAAATAAAGAACAGGTTTTCACAAATTATAAAGCAATCCTATCCGCCTTGAAGACTCAGATACCCGACTTCTTTAAGAAGTCGGGTATCTTGTTTGTCAAGAATAATTCAGAACTGGTATGATAGCTGTTCGCCCATTGAATTAACTTATTTGAACATGATCCTTGAAGACATACCAGGTATTTTTGTTCTTGATCAACTGACCATTAGCTAAAGTGAAACGATAGTACTGGTTTTCTAGTTTATAAGCGCTTAAATTGTATGTCGTACCAACTGAAACCGATACTTTGTCCTCATCGGGAAGTTTTGAGGAGTCTTCAGGAAAATGTACAAAGACAGTATTCGTTCTCACAGTTAATGTGGACTGTGGGCTGGGGGTTGGTGGGGTAGGATCTAACTGGATTACGTCCTCGCGAACCCAACCTTGAATATTTTGCTGTTTTATGTACCTAACTTTGTACCAAAGATGTGTGTCACCTTGGGGATGGTTACGATCAAGGATCTCGACGCGATCGCCTGAGTGTCCGACATGGACAATATTATCGTGAGAATGTGGTGGAATAACAGGGCTGCTGCGAATGTTAACTTCGTGTGTTTTATCTGGGGCATTACTTTCTAAAATGCCAGTTTGTTGGTTACTACTCATTTGGACTCTCCTAAGCTGTACTCCATAAACTTGACCACTTACTTGTCAGGTTTGTCATTGGTCATCAGTTATTAGTCACTTAATTTACATTGAACAAGTGACTAATGACAAATGAAACTTCCTTAACAATAAGTAGAGTTACCAGCTGGCGTAATCACGGCAACCGGGCATTGTGCCTTATTGAGGATAGCATCGGCACGGTGACCAAAGAAAGCCCGACCTGAGATTGTACGGATATTACTGCCTAAAACAATTAAATCGACTTGCTTGGTACGGGCAAATTTCAGAATTTCAAACTCTGGAATTCCAGTCAAAATCGCCGTCTGAACATCTGCACCCAGCCCCCGTCCGATCTCGGCTTGCTGAGAGACAATTTGTTGGGCGATTTCTGTCACTGATCCCATTGTTTGTTCTTCAAACAGAATGTATTCTTGCTGAGTGCGGTTCACTACATTAACTAATGTGACAATCGCCCCAGTTTGAGTCGCGATCGTACTAGCAACTTCAAGTGCATATTCGCTGTATTCGTCGCCACTTGTTGGCACGAGAATATGACCAATTTTGTGGTAACCAGTTGAATCTGTCTGCTGAGTCGTTCGGGATAAGTTTGACTTCACCACCATTGTGGCACAGGGAGCTTCCTGAATCACCCGATCAACCAGCAAACTAAAGAGGGCATTGGTAGAACGCTTTTCTGTTGCACCTATAACAATTAGGTTATAGCCTTTACAAGCTTCTCTAATAATCACCTCAGCCTTATTTTGTCCCGACTCTACCTTAGTTTGCAGCAATGTCTCAGGTGGGATATTAAACTGTGTCTCGACAGCAGTAATAGCGGCTTCTGCTGTAGTATCTTTGACCGCAGTTGCTACAGCACCCATTGATTTACTTCTAGATTTTTTATCACTCTCAGCAAACAGTACTGTCACTTCTAGAGGATTTTGGTGCGCTAAATGACTGACTAACTGAGCCGCTAACTTAATATTAGGTCCTCCTTGGGTAGGCATTAATACTCGATGGATGCGCTTGATAAAGCTACGGCTGGCCATTTTTTCTTTATCTAACCGTTGAGCTTCTTCTTCACTCATCGATACATGAGACAATGACCAACGCAACAGAGGCGGAGCCATCAGTGAAGTGACGATCGCTACCATCACAATAATCGAGTACATCTGCGGATTCAGCACACCCAAGGAAACGCCGATAGTGGCAACGATAATCTCCATCGCACCACGGGCATTCATCCCCGAACCCATTGCAATCCCTTCCCAATGGCTCAAGCCCCCAGTACGAGAACCCAGGTATGCTCCTGTAAATTTGCCAAAGCAAGCGATCGCCAACACGATCAAGCCAAATCCGAACGTTTCTGGAACCAGAATTTGTTGTAAGTCTACCTTTAATCCGGCTGTGGCAAAGAAGATCGGAGCCAAAAACCCCGAAGTGATCAACTCCAAAGTCAGTCCTGCCTCTCGACTGAATCGCGGTGATTGTCCTGCCAAAATCCCCGTAACAAATGCTCCTAGTGCAGCTTCAATTCCCAGAGTGTGGGTTAATGCTGCTGCACCTAATGCCAGTACTAACAAAGCCGATAAACTTGCTGTTGCCCCGCCAATGTAATCATCTACCCAACGCAACAACCAAGCCATTGCCACTCGCCCTAGGGTAAAAGCAAAACCCAAAAACAGGACGGCTCCTCCAATCGAGTGAATTATCGTCTGGAAATCGAATTTACCACTGCTTGCTAACCCGGATACCACTGATAGCAGAACCCAGCCAATCGTATCATCTGTCATTCCTGCAGCTAAAGTAACCTGACCGATGTCCCGTCGAATCAACTTCAAATCCATCAGTACTTTGGCAATCACTGGGACTGCCGAAATACTCATAGCCGTTGCAATAAACAGACTGAAAACTAAACGTTGATTTGGATTCACCAACAAGTTATCTGGGAGGAACCACCCTAAACCCAAACCTGTGATAAAGGGGACAATTATACCACCGAGAGAAATCAGTAGTGCTGTTTTGCCTTTGCGAACAATGAGGTTTAAGTCTGTCTCCAGTCCGGTCACCACTAGTAAAAAAAGCACTCCTAGCCAGGAAACAACCGAGATCAAATCTGACTGTGACTGACTGTGGGGAAAAATATAATGTTGTACATCAGGGAGAATCCAACCGAACACTGATGGACCCAGCAGAACCCCTGCAAGTAGTTCACCGATCACGGGTGGCAGCTTGATTCGACGCATTAACTCGCCCAAGGTCCTAGCAACCAAGAGCAGTAGACCTAACTCCAGCAATACTAAAAGCAATTGCTCTTTACCAAGGGGTTTGATCAGACCTTTGTCTGCTACTGCACTAGCTGCAAGTAAAGGATTAAGCAGTAAATTCATAATTTTATTCAAATTATTGATAATTTTGTTAAGAGAATCTTCTCTGGTTAGCAAAGGTAAGTCATTCTATCTATACTTCAGAAATCAGGGAATTTCTTATAAGTATTAACATAGAAGAACTATCTATACATATGTGTAAAAAAATTCCTAAGTGATTTAGGGGAATCTTATGAATTCACGCTTCTTGAATAAGAATTTACCACACCTTTTTTGCCTTGAACGAAATAATTCCTAATTTATCAATAACGGTTTCTCACAGCTTTATTTATTTCTGGAAAAGAAAAATGATGAATTATTCATTCGTTAGGTTCTAATTACTAATTACGCACTCAGGCAGTTGGAGTGATAGTCATTCTGCCACTAAAGATAGATGTTGTGCAATCTGGCGCTCGCATTAACTTGATAAGTAGTGTATAAATAACACAAGTGCGTTAAGCTCATTTATAGCAAATATTAGATTTCAATGACACTGCAAGCCGTAATTTTAGATGTAGATGGAACGCTTGTCATCAGCAACGATGCTTATGCCCAAGCGTGGGTTGAAGCATTTACTATGTTTGGCTTCGAGATTCAGTTTGAGCAAGTCCGACTTTTGATTGGCATGGGAGGCGATCGAGTCATCCCTAAGCTTGTGCCAGAACTTTCAGATGAGGAGGGTAAAGGAAAGGAAATCGCCGATAAACGTAAAGAACTCGTTCTCAACAAATATAGCTCAACGTTAACTCCTGCTAATGGCGCAAGGCAATTAGTAGCAAAGATGCAGGATGACGGTTTGCGACTGATTATTGCCAGTTCAGCTACCAATGAAGAACTATCACTTTTGTTGAAAGTCGCTCAAGTCGATGATCTGCTTCAGGAAGCGACAACATCAAGTGATACAGAAAAGTCCAAATCAGCCCCAGACATTGTCGAAGCGGCTCTGAGTAAGTTGAAAATGTCGCCGGAAGAAGTTGTCATGCTTGGGGATACGCCATATGATATCAAGTCAGCAAAAGCTGTTGGCGTAGACGTAATTGCGTTTCGCTGTGGTGGCTTTGATGATTATCAACTAGCAGAGGCGATCGCTATCTACAACGATCCAGCTGATCTTTTAGCCCAGTACGAAAATTCACCTATAACTAAGAAATGATTGGGATATTATCCCAATCATCAATGTAACGTTACCTTTCTCAAAATTTAATTAACTATAGATTAGATTGCTCCAGTACCTTTACCTCTCACATCTTGATCATTTGAGAGTTCCCCTTCACTACCATCGTTTATTTCTGCAAGTTCCTCAGCACGGAGTGCCTTATCTTCTTCTTCTTGCTGACGAGCATCGCCCGGTGTTTCATAGTACATTTCCGGCTCAACTGCGTAATTATTTAACAAACCTTCTTTATCTACAGTGTAACCATCTGTAGTCTTTACACTGCTACCAGGATTTGTTTGATCGTCAGTACCTGCACTAGCATTTCTTTCTTCAGTAGGTGTTGTTTTAAACTGCGTTCCTTCCCTGTCCTTCCGAGCCGCAGTTTCAGCAGGTGTAATTCCTCTATCGTAATTATTTTCATCAACGCGATCAGATGAATCTACAGCTTTTTTACCTTCTGGATTAGACATAAACTATGTCCTCTTTAAACAACTAATTATTAACTTCAAAACTAGAGTAGGCTTTTATCAGTATAAAATTTACTATCTTTAGAAGTGAATTGAAGGAAAAGTTGAATTATTTTCTCTATCTTTGGACAGATTATAAGTAGGTTCACAAGAATAAACACAACTTTACTTTCTGACAAAATCTTGTAAACAAAATCGGATGAAGCGCTCCTCAATGACGCTCTCAGTATGTAAATAGAGTTGATTTAATTCTGACGTTTGCTCTGTTGGTTGCCCTGACTTTGTTCCAGAGCAAGCGCTTGGAGAGAAAAAAGTCTTAACTGAAACGTATTGTAATACAGCTTTCCCAAATTACTTTTGAGAAATTAAAACCCGCTTTCTTTAAGAAATCGGGTTAATGACATTATTTATTCACACACATCAATTGCAATTATTTGGTGCCTCTAAAACAGCTTAATTAATAGATATTAGCATCTTTTGTGCCTGTAAGCTCTTTTTGAAATACTTGAATTTTTTCACCTAATTCTTGTCGAGTAGAGGCTTTGATGAGATAGCGGAAAACAAACCAAGTTGCGTAGCCTATTCCCACCAATTCAAAGAATGAATATAATAAAGGAATATCGTTAATGGCGTCAAAAACTGCAAATAATACCCTAATGCCAACAAGGATCGCTACGATTAAACTAACATTAATAATCGTCTGCTTATTCTTTTCAAAAAATTCTCCTAAGTATTCAGGCAGTTGAGCCAAAAAGTTAGCAACTTTTATTCCAATTTGTTGCCATTGAGTTTCGGGTTCTTTGACAGGTGGTAGCATAGGTAAGTTTTCCGTTTGTAAACCTGTAAGTGACACAAGATCTGTAGGCTCGGATTGTTGTGCTTTGCTTTCCATCGTTTTCCCAATTATTGCTCATAATCACCCTAATAGTTAGCTATCAATCCTTCAGCTTAGCTCCTCGCTACGGAGCGGGAAACCCGCCCCGGACGCTCTGGCTTCACTATTAGCGGTCAGCTATGATAAAGAATGCAAACATAGGTGAACACAATTTGAGCTTTTAAGAGTCACTGATAGCGAAATGCTAAATGCTGACAATTGTTCAGCTTTACTTGGCTTTTGGCTGACCAACTGTGACGTTAACAATTACGTTTTTAACGCCTTTGATTTGCTTAGTTAAAGTAGGAATCTTATCTAGCTGAGATTTCTCAGCTACAGTTCCGGCAACAGTAACAGTTCCATCTTTTTTAGCTTCAACTGTAATGTGACCGTTAGGTATATTTGCCTCTAACTTGTCACGAACCTCGGTAGCAAGAGCGCTTTCAGCTCGATCAGAAGCTTTACCATCATTCAATTGATTGTTTCGCTGTTCGTGAGCGCGGATGTCAGCATTTAGTTGGTTTCTGCGGGTTTGACTCACAGCATCATTCTGTGCTGCTTGGGTTGCTTGTGCACTTGGGACTTCAGATGGAGCTGCGCTAGGATTGCTAGGTGCATCTGCAGTTGTCTTTGCCTGATCATTGTTACAAGCAGCAGCACCAAATAGTAATATGCTACTAATTAGGAGAACAGTGAACTTTTTCATTTGTCTAGTACTAAATAAAAATAGGGCAATTGTGTGTGGAGGAGCAAGGAGCAAGTTTTTGAATTTTCTTGCTCCTTCGCTTTTAATTGACCGTTAACTGTAATTAAACAGTTTGATCGCGGTTGTCAATGATAATAACAGAAGGGCTATCGGAAGTAACCCCTGTAGAGTAAGTAGGATGAACAACAGATGTTTCGCTGACAACGCGATCTCTATCGCCGTCAAAGATTTCAAATTCTTGAATACCGCGACGTTTGAGGATTTCTTCCGCACGACGAACTTCATCGTTCGTACCATCAACAAATATCACATATTCGCCTCTGTTGATGCGATCGCTATAAACTTGCGCCCGATTTTCAGGAATTCCCAAACCTACCAGTCCGCCTGTCAATCCACCTGCTGCCGCACCAATAGCACCACCAGTTAAAGCTGTTGCTATAGCGGTAGCGATTGCACCACTTGCCATGACAGGACCTATTCCCGGAATTGCCAAAGTGCCCAGACCAACTAATAATCCTCCCAAGCCGCCTAATGCACCACCTGTTGCTGCACCCGCAGCCGCACCCTCGTCTGCTTTATTACCTGCACCTATAGTTTTATCCATCCCCGCAATGCGATCGCTACCATCGGCATCTTTGGCAATTAGCGATATTTGGTTCATGGAAAAACCACTGTCACGCAGCTCGCTTAACGCTGCTTCTGCGTCTCGACGATGAGGGAAGACACCAATTGCCCTTTTCGATGTTGTATAAGCAGGTGTCGAACCAATTCCAGTCATGGTGTCAGGGCTAGCCGCATAACCGATTGGTGGTGAACCAATTCCAGTCATTGTTTCGGGGGTAGTATAACCCATTGATGGTGAACCAATTCCAGTCATTGTTTCCGGGATAGCCGCATAACCCATTGGTGATGCACCAATTCCACTTATCGGATCAGGCGTAACTGCGTAACCCATCGGCGATGCACCAATTCCATCAATTGCTGGATTGGTTCTGGTGAAATCGGTTGTGCGATTTTGAACATCTGGTTGGTCAAAGGTTTCAAATTCTTCGATGCCGCGACGTCTAAGAATTGCTTCCGCACGACGAACTTCATCGTCCGTACCATCAACAAACACTACATAATCACCTCTGTTGATGCGATCACTATAAACTCTTGCTCGGTTTTCGGGAATTCCCAAACCGACTAATCCGCCAGTTAATCCGCCTGCTGCGGCACCAATCGCACCGCCTGTTACGGCTGTTGCTAAAGCTGTGGCGACTGCACCACCTGCAATCACAGGACCAATTCCAGGAATCGCTAATGCACCCAGACCGATTAACAATCCTCCTAAACCCCCTAAGGCACCACCTGTTGCTGCACCTGCCGCAGCACTTTCTCCTGCCTTGTTACCTGCACCCAGTCTGTCTGCACCTGCAATGTTACCACCATCTGTGTCTTTCGCGAGCAGCGACACTTGGTCCATGGAAAAACCTGCATCTCGCAGTTCGCGGATTGCCGCTTCTGCGTCTCGACGATGAGGGAATACACCCACTGCTCTTCTATACTTAGTTCCACTATGTATAGAACCAGTTCCAGCAGTTGTTCTGGTGCCAATGGGTTGGTCAAAGGTTTCAAATTCTTCGATGCCGCGACGTCTGAGAATTGCTTCCGCACGACGAACTTCATCGTCCGTACCATCAACAAACACTACATAATCACCTCTGTTGATGCGATCACTATAAACTCTTGCTCGGTTTTCGGGAATTCCCAAACCGACTAATCCGCCAGTTAATCCGCCTGCTGCGGCACCAATCGCACCGCCTGTTACGGCTGTTGCTAAAGCTGTGGCGACTGCACCACCTGCAATCACAGGACCAATTCCAGGAATCGCTAATGCACCCAGACCGATTAACAATCCTCCTAAACCCCCTAAGGCACCACCTGTTGCTGCACCTGCCGCAGCACTTTCTCCTGCCTTGTTACCTGCACCCAGTCTGTCTGCACCTGCAATGTTACCACCATCTGTGTCTTTCGCGAGCAGCGACACTTGGTCCATGGAAAAACCTGTATCTTGCAGTTCGCGGATTGCTGCTTCTGCGTCTCGACGATGAGGGAATACACCCACTGCTCTTCTAGCTCTTTGCAGTGTCGTTGTATTGCCAACTGGTGAATTTATTGCAGTTGGATCGTACATTTCCCACTCTTGAATCCCATGCCTGCTGAGAATTGCTGCAGCATGGTTAATGTCATCTTCTGTACCACTGACGGTTACTACATAATCCCCGTGAGCAACGCGATCATTATAGAAGCGAGCGCGAGCATCGGGCAATCCCAATCTCATAGCGTCAAAGCGATCTCTGATACTTACGCCTGCAAATGGTCTACTTTGCGGTTCCCTATGAACTAAGGAAATTTGACTTAAGGGAAAACCAGCCGCAGCTAGAGCGTTAATTGCATCTTCGGCATCATTTCTATTCTGGAAGTAACCAACAGCGTTCTTAGTTAAACCTCTATTAGTGGCAATACCAGTTGTGTCTGTACCAGGTCTTTCATAAACAGCAAATTCTTCAACTCCTCGACGGTTGAGAATTTCCTCGGCTCTAGCAATTTCTGCTACCGTGCCGTCAATAATAACTAAGTAGTTTCCTCGCTGCACTCGTTCATTGTAAACTCTTGCTTCCTCTTCCGGAATTCCCAAACCTACCAAAGAACCCAGCAATCCACCTGCAGCCGCACCAATTCCTGCTCCTGCTAAAGTTGTAGCAATGGCAGTTGCTGTTGCCCCGGCAAGCATAATCGGACCGAGCCCTGGAATTGCCAAAGTACCAAGACCAACCAATAAGCCAGTCAAACCACCTAGAGCGCCTCCAGAAACTGCTCCGACTGTAGCACCTTCGTCAGCTTTATTACCTACCGTGTCACGCACTTCAGCGCCAGCAATATCGTCATTGCCGTCAGAATCCCGTTTAATAACAGATACTCTGTCCATTGGAAAGCCAGAATCTCTTAATTCATGCAGCGCACCTTCCACATCCCGACGATTAGGAAATACGCCTACAGCACGTCTATGTACACCTATAACCATAAAATACTTACCTCTATCGTAAAAAGTACTTATTCACAATTTTGTTGATTTCTCTAGTGCTATTTACGCATTTTTTTCGACATTTTTCCTCAATCCCTTGGAATAACTTTTCTATCTATCGTGAGTCATAGGTTTAGCTAGTACAGAGCGGCGGAAATAACCCACCCATCTGAAATAGGTAAAAAGCTTAT
>CALMVQ010000168.1 GCA_937873135.1 uncultured Scytonema sp.
TTCGCGAGATAGCATCGCGAATAATGTGTTTCTGCCAAATTGGGATGCTCCCGATATATTTATCTTCGCAATCTTCTAAAGATAAAATAGGTAGTGTTCCTCATCCAAACAAATCTGGATGGAAAATAGAACAATACAAGCAAAAATGGTTGACAATGAAAGGAAAATTTTTGGATAAAACTTCTTTTGAATTAACGTTAACTGAGTTATCTAAAACAATACGTGGGACAAAACGTAGTTCCAGTGGCAAGACTAAGCAAAAATCTAAAACAAAATTACAAGGATTAAATATCAAGTTAAGATTAACATATCCACAAGGACGGTATGGAGGAGTTAAAATTTTGAAGAATGATGTAACTAATGCGGTGAAAATTCCAGAGTTTTGTCAATTAAAACTATTGAAAGTTACAGACAAAAATATAGATTTAGGTGTTAATATTTTACCAGAGTTTACAGAGAAAAAAGAAGAAATATATAAAACAATTGCCATGATGTTTCTTAGCCTTTATCAAATTTTAAATTTAGCAAAAATGCTGTCTAGATAATGAAAATAATAAAAGTCATAATGATTTTAATTATTTCAATATTATTTAGTGTAAGCTGTAGCAAAGAAACTAAATTGCCTAACAAGGAAACACAAAGTATTCCTCCTCAAAGCACTATTGAACATCAACTTAAAGTTGGAGAAAAAATTAAGTTTAAAACAGAAAGTGGTTCAGAACTATTTGCTATTAAGCAACAGGCAGATATGATGGCAAAATTAATTGATAGTTCTAATAAAGAAATAGCAAAATTTAATAGGGAAGCGTCAGGAAAAATTAAAATCAAGAATTCTACAGAGCAAGTTTTGGGTTATGTAGTTAGAGAAAAAGGTTATTGGAAATTAGAGAAATCAGAAAAAGATTTCTATATTCTGAGAAAGGAGGATGATGGTGACTACAAGCTCGAAGATTTTAGGAAAAAAGAAATTTATAGAATTAAGCAGCGGAATGAAGGGTGGGAAATTGAATCTCAAGACAAAAAGTTACTTTACAAGGTGAAAGTAAAAGAGGGGAAAACTTCTTTAACAGATGCATCAGAAAAAACTATTTTCTCGACAAAGTCGGATTTATCACCCCTGGCATTTGCTTGCTTTGGATTTGATGTTCTCACTCGCGAACAGCAAGCGGCTCTAGCTTATGCTGTCACTATAATGGGAGGACAATAAACTTTGCAGATTCAACTGAGTTGGATAGATAGGAATACAGGCGATCGCCGACAACCATTGTTAGAAACTCCAGTGGCGATAGGTAGCGAATTTACGCAAATGCCACCAGAAATCAATGGTAAGCAGGTTTCGCGAATGGTGATTCAGGATAATTCAGTCGCAAATTATCATGCTTTGATTCACTACCAAAATCAAGAATTAAGTATTATTGATAATAGCAACACCGGAATAAATGTTAATGGCGTACAATCAAGTCGCAGTCGCTTGCAGGATGGCGATCGCATTCAAATTGGTGAGTGTGAAATTTTAATAAGTTTTTTTGTGGGCAATAATTTAGAGTGCGATCGCATGGTGGGGTTTCTTTTCAAACGACGCTGCGGACGTACTGATAGAACAAACTGTCCCGACTGTAACGAGTCCGACAATAACGATCCTTATTTTTACGAATACTCATATTATGAAACATATGGTAACTACCGATCTGGGTATTGGGGAAGCGATTATTATCACAACCCTGATCGCTACCACTACGATCCTAGTACTGGCAATGTAGACTTTACAGACGCTGATAGTATAAGTTTAGAAAATGAATGAACGGGATGTTGATTTTGAACGTCACATGGGAGCAAGTTAGCACTCAGACATCACTAACAAATGTGGTTAATTTACGCTTTAGGTGGGGGTTGGGGACACATAACTCGTGCATTATCCTTGGGAAGAATTGCGGCAACGCAAACAGAAGTGCATATTATCACGAATAGTCCCTATGCAAAACGACTGGGGGATGAGGGTTGTTCTGTTCATTGCATTCCGAGTGATGCTAACTTTGCGACAACTTGCTTGCAGGTACTGGACATTTTACTAAACACTGACTACGATTGCTTAATTGTTGATACTTTTCCCAGAGGTTTAGGTGGTGAGTTGGCAAATATCTTACCTCGATTGCAGCATATACGCAGGATTTTTATACATCGAGACATTAACCCCCACTATGTTGAGGCTAAAGGATTGCGGTCTTTTGTCAGCAAAAACTTTGATGCGGTGATTGTGCCGGGAGAAGGGGAATTACCCTTGAGTGACTTGCGGGGGGTGCAGCATACAGCACCTTGGTTGATTCGCAATGCTTGGGAGTTAACAGATAAAGTCACGATCAGATCGCGTATTCTACGAGTCGATGAGTCTGTAAAAACTATCCTTGTCTGTGCAGCTGGAAAAGCATCTGAGTTACCTTTATTTGGGCAACTAGCATTACAGTTGCATAAAGCTTTTCCTCAATGTGCAGTCAGAATTTTATCTGCTGATTCTCCGGTTGAATGTCCCCAAGAGTGGGTTTCTCACCATCCGGGAATTGAATGTCTGGCTGCGGCTGATGTTGTCGTGGGAGGGGCTGGCTACAACACTGTTTACGAATGTGCGGCTGTAGGTGTACCGTTAGTAACACTAGCATTACCGCGACTGTACGATCGCCAAGATAAAAGGGCTTCTCAGGGCTACCGCGTACAAAATATTGAGGGTGCGATCGCTACTGTGAGGATGCTTTTAAATCAAGTCCAACCTGAGAAAAATTCGTCCATGCCATCGTACATTAATGGTTCAATCCAGGCAATGCATTATATTATAGGCCATGAACAGGGGCGGGTTCTGTGAATATCTCGTGATAGCGCGAAGATGTTTTCACCGATTCAACCCAAAGGCACAATAACTTCTAACATTTCACTTGTATTTATCGTGAATCTACGTCGCTTGATTCCAGTATTTGATAACTCCGTGTCCGTCTGGGCATTAGAGGCGCGGTTATTGCGCTGGTTAACATTGATTTGGCTGTTTATGGGGTTAGTCATGCTATTTTCAGCATCTTATCCCGTTGCTGACGCCAATTATCATGATGGGCTGTACTATTTTAAACGGCAATTGCTTTGGGTAGTTGTTGGGTTAATAGAATTTAATATCATTGTTAACCTTCCTATACGTAAAATTGCTGGCATATCTCCTTGGGTTGTCATACTGTTTTTAATATTGATTTTAGTCACCCTCGTGCCCGGATTAGGAAAGAACGATCTTGGGGCATCTCGCCGATTGTTAGGCCCAGTTCCAATTCAACCGTCTGAGTTGATTAAACCATTTTTGGTATTGCAAAGTGCACGGCTTTTCAGTCAGTGGGAACGATTGAGTTGGGAAATTCGCGGCGCTTGGTTAGGTGTCTTTAGTTTGGTACTTCTAGGGATTTTGGCACAACCTAACTTAAGTACAACAGCCCTATGCGGCATGACGATCTGGCTGATTGCTCTAGGAGCTGGTTTACCTTACAAGTATTTGGGAGGAACAGCCGTTGGTGGAGTGCTATTGGCAGTACTGAGTATTAGCTTTAAAGAGTATCAACGCAAACGGGTGATGTCGTTCCTTAATCCTTGGGCTGATGCTCAAGGAAATGGGTACCAATTAGTACAAAGTTTGTTGGCGGTAGGTTCTGGTGAAAAATGGGGAACAGGATTTGGTCTTTCGCAACAAAAGCTATTTTATTTACCAATTCAGGATACGGATTTTATTTTCTCAGTGTTTGCTGAAGAGTTTGGCTTTATTGGTTGTATTGTACTGTTGCTTTTGTTAGGTCTGTACGCCACTTTAGGAGTCATTGTCGCACTGAAAGCCAAGAATTCAGTGCTACGATTAGTAGCGATAGGAGTGACAATTTTGATGGTAGGACAATCATTCCTGCATATTGGTGTTGCCACTGGAGTTTTGCCAACCACAGGTTTGCCCTTGCCCATGTTCAGTTACGGTGGGAATTCAATGATGACGAGTTTACTGGCTGCGGGATTACTGATTCGCGTCGCCCGCGAGAGTAGTGAAGCTGATGTGGTACCGTTCCGGGGAGAGCGTGAGAAGAAGCGAGAACGTCGGGGTTTGCACAAAACAAAGATTTTTTAAGAGAACTCAGTGCTTTGCAATTCCTCCCGACACCGTAATCTTTGATTCGGTGTCGGGAGGAATTGCGGTTTTAGTTGAAGGGGAACTCCCCAAGAAAAGTATAAGTTAAGCTAAAATGCAAGCAGAGTAAGCCTTTCCCACGCTATCCACTTTATGCTTGAAACCCTGCAAACCCGACTTTACGAATTAGAACAATTCGCCAACGCTCTTGTCTCCAGCCAACTCACACACCTGAGTTGGCTGAGTATTGGTATAATTTTTTTCGCTGGGTTGCTTACCAGCCTGACGCCTTGTATGCTGTCCATGCTGCCCATTACTATTGGTTATATTGGCGGTTATGAAGCTAAAAGTCGCCTGCAAGCAGCTGCCCAATCGACTTGGTTTGCTTTGGGATTAGCCACAACATTAGCTGGGCTGGGTATTATAGCAGCTTTTGTCGGAAAAGTCTACGGTCAGGTAGGAATTGGTTTACCGATTATCGTCAGTGTCATCGCAATTCTCATGGGGCTGAACTTACTGGAAGCCTTGCCCTTGCCATTGCCTGCTACTGGAGGGACTGAGTGGATTTCTCAAGAATTACCGTCGGGAGTGCGATCATATCTGATTGGGTTGAGTTTCGGTGTCGTCGCCTCTCCTTGCAGTACCCCTGTTTTAGCTAGTTTGCTGGGTTGGGTTGCTCATACTCAAGATTTAATTTTAGGCGCTGTCTTATTGCTTTCTTACACGGCAGGTTATGTTGCACCATTAATTCTGGCAGGTACTTTTACTGCTTCAATTAAAAAAATACTCGAGTTACGTCGTTGGTCTGGATGGATTAATCCAGTGAGTGGTGCACTGTTGGTAGGATTTGGTGTGTTTTCTCTGATTTCGCGAATTCCACTAGGAAATTTTTAGCACAAAGGAGCATTGTAGAGATCAAGAAATTTTTTTGTCTCTACAGACAGTCAGGAAAACTCTACTTATGATTAGAAATACTAATGTCTATAGAAAATTCTGTTTCCCAATCAATATTGTCGGCACCCAGGAAATTCTTACAACAGGAATTTTTGCCTGTACTCACAGATTTGCGCTTGGCGATCGTCCTACTGCTGACGATCGCACTCTTTAGCGTGAGCGGTACGGTGATCGAGCAAAGTCAAAATCTCGCATTTTACAAAGCCAATTACCCAGAGCATCCAGCCTTATTCGGTTTCCTCACCTGGAAAGTTATCTTAATTATCGGTTTAGACCATGTTTACCATACCTGGTGGTTTTTGGCATTACTGATATTGTTTGGGACTTCAATTACCGCCTGTTCCTTTACCCGTCAGCTTCCTGCCTTAAAAGCTTCTCGTCGGTGGAAATATTACGAAGAACCCCGGCAATTTCAAAAGTTAGCTTTGAGTGCAGAAATAGAGACTGATTCTCTGAATTCCCTTCCCCCTCTATTGCAAAAACGTCGCTACAAAATTTTTCAAGAAAAAGATGATACTCTCTACGCCCGCAAGGGAATAGTGGGACGTATTGGACCAATTATAGTTCATATAGGTATCATAATTATTCTGCTGGGGTCGATTTGGGGAGTGATGACTGGGTTTATGGCTCAGGAAATGGTTTCCAGTGGTGACACATTTCAGGTGAGAAATATTGTCGATGCAGGCCCATTAGCAGCAAAGAATATTGTCAAAGATTGGTCTGTGCGAGTCAATCGTTTTTGGATTGACTACACTCCTTCTGGTGGAATCGATCAGTTTTACTCAGATATGTCCGTTTTGGATAACCAAGAACAGGAGGTTGACCGTAAAACAATTTTCGTCAACCAACCTCTGCGTTATAATGGCGTTACTTTTTACCAAACTGACTGGGGCATTTCTGCTGTTCGCGTTCAAGTTAATAACAGTCCGATTTTCAAATTACCCATGGCGCTAATTCCTACCAAGGATAAAGGACGTATTTGGGGAACTTGGATTCCCACTAAACCAGATTTAAGCCAGGGTGTCTCTTTGCTAGCAAAAGACTTGCAAGGAATGGTCTTGATTTATGATTCCACGGGTAAGCTTGTTGATACTGTTCGCTCAGGAATGTCTACTCAAGTTAATGGTGTAACACTGAAAATTCTCGATGTCGTTGGTAGCACTGGCTTGCAAATCAAAGCCGATCCGGGAATACCTATTGTTTACATGGGGTTTGCCTTACTGATGCTGGGTGTCGTTATGAGTTACTTCTCCCACTCACAAATTTGGGCTTTGCAAAAAGATGGCCAGCTTTATGTGGGGGGTAAAACTAATCGTGCTCAAGTCGCTTTTGAACGCGAAGTGCTGGAAATTTTAGATCTCCTTCATTCCCAACAGCCGCTTGTGGAAAAATCTCTTATTCCCGACGAATCTCAACTTTCTCGTCCACTATAGGACTTACGCAGAAGTTGCCAAAAGGCTTAATTTCTTGAACCGCCAAGACGAGGACAGTTCGCAGGAGGGTTTCCCTCCGTAAGAATCTGTCCGTGCCAAGAACGTTCTTGTATGAGTAGAGTAGAGTTTGCGTAAGTCCTATATAAATACAGAATCCCCTCTCCCAAATTTGGGTGAGGGCTACCGTTTTGTATGAGATACAACTGAGAACTGTCTATTGTAGAGAAGCAACTTGGCGGAGCGTCTCTACATCTGCGTACCTTAGGGGGATTCCTTCTGATGACGCACCTCAATCACTGTATGCACATTACCACGAGGTGAAAAATCTCCTTTGATAGTCACCTCTAAGGGATCGGTTGCCACAACAAAATCATCTAAAATTTGATTAATAACTTCCTCGTGAGAGATGTAGCGATCGCGGTAACTATTTATGTAAAGTTTTATTGCCTTCAATTCCACGACTCTTTCATTAGGCACGTAGGTAATATGAATCGTCGCAAAGTCTGGATAGCCTGAAAACGGACATTTACAGGTAAACTCTGGCAGGGTAATGTTAATGTTATATTTCCTTCCCACACGCGGATTAGGAAATGTGATTAATTTTCCCTCCGCAATGTTACGTTCCCCATACTTCATTTCTTGGCTTAGCTGGGATGTCGTTTCTGGTACAAAATTACTCATAAATTTTTCCAAATAGATATGCCCTAATAACTTAGTCATTAAGAATTATGTAGAGTGCAAATCATTGTTGCTCTGAACTATTGTACAGGTTATGCTGCCGTTCTCCCCGACTCTAAATGCCTCCTAATTCCTCACTGCCTTACAAATCTTCTTGTTCCCAGTCTGGGCAATTCCCACTTTCCCATCCATAAGGGTGCATACCACAAACTAACAGGTTTCCGCTGTAGACTTGACCATGGTAATGACGACAACCAATGCAGGCAGAATTTTGTTCGGCTGTGGGTTCTACTGAATAAGGGAAACCCAAATCCATGTCATCTCCCACAACTTCTTCCAGTTCCCAGTAAGCTTCTAAAATTGGTTCAGCCAAATCATGCAAATATTGATCAAGCTCAGTAGCAATTGAATCTTGTACTTGTTCGGTGATTTCTTCGGTTAACTCAAAAATGGTATCAACCATTTCACCCATACCCAGAAAGAACCGCTCTACTTCCTCAGATACTACTTGTACAACTTCCCAAATATCTTTTTGCCACTTTTCCATAAAAATTAGTACGCCGGAACGTCCTCTGATAAGTGAGGAGGAGACATAGCCCTCCAGTTAAATTTTAATTTTACAAAAATATATATATTAATTTATTTTATGACACAAAGCTTGATACATTGTCAGCTGGTTAAGAGTGATAAATTATTTAAATTTTTTCTCTCCTAATTCCTGTACATAGATTACAGATCCTGTCAACTAACCTTGTTCTCGCTGTAGCCTTCTTAACTCTTCTTGCATTTGTTGCACTTGTGTGCGTAATCTATCTACATTTTCTGTTGGTGGTGCTTCTTTGGCTTTTGGCTGTTCTTCTTCCTCTAAAATTTCAATGCGACGAGGTTCCGAGGCTGGTGTTTTCTCAACCGTTACACCTGGTGGCGATGACTGTTGAGCTTGCTTCATCATATCTTCAACAAAGCGCCGACCTTCCTCTGTTGTCATTTCGCCCCGCGCAACCATTTCGTCTGCGAGCTTTTCGACTTGCGATCGCAGTTCGGCTAATCTCCCCCCTGCTTTCTCACCCGCATAAGACGCTAACCCAACACCGAGGTAAAAGGCTTTTTTAACAACATCTCCGAAACCAGGCATTGTCGCTCTTGCGCTCCTAAAATGAGGCGACCCGGAGACTACGCCTACTACAAGCATCCCGTGTTGCTGCTACCTTCCGGTCCTGACAAGATTTGGGCGTTGCAGTCGCGTAGATCCAGGTCTAGAAATAGCATAGCATTAAATTTAGGAGTTGGGAGTTAATTTTATATTTCGCACTTTTATACGGGCGGTTTTGGTGAATATCTTGTGTTTGAGAAGATCTTTTTTCTTTTTTCTCAGTTGTGTCTCATACACTATCGCCCTCTCCCAAAGTTGGGAGAGGGGTGACAGAAGAGGGAATTGAGGGCATTACGTATGTGACTCCAACGATAACCGCGATCTTGATGAAACCCGCCCCTACTCTCAAATTATTCCATCAAAATTCGCCATTCATAAAGTTGATAGTTGACGCAACCACTTTGTACCAAAGGATCGGCAGCCACAATGGCTTCGGCTTCATCCATTGATGCCGCTTCAAACAGCATCATGCCACCTCCTCGTTGCTGCCAATACCCAGTTTTTGCCTGATGTCCTTTGGCAATCAACTCTTGCACATAGGCTTTATGGGCTGGTACATATTGATCAAAAGTACTTTTGTCAACTTTACCTTCTTCAATCTTTACAAACCACGACATTCGCTCTTCTTCCTCTTAAACTTCTATGTTGAGATATTTTCTGGGCGCTTGTCACTCTCGCGTTCGCTTATTTTTGAAGAGTGAGAGGAATAAGTGCCTTACAGCTGTACGTTCGCCGTTCGCGGAGCCATCGCTTATGTTTGAAGTTGCCGATCGCGCTCAAATTTCCCCTTTACGATTAAGTTTTACCGGAACGCCTAAGGCTCAATTCATTTAATTTCTTGAGTCTAGCATTCGGGGGACGCACTAATCTATAAAAAACGAGCAAACCTTGCCCGTTATCTGTTCTAGACCGAAGTGGCGACATTGAGGCGATTCATTAAGAGCGGGTTTTCTCATTATTATTGAGATTGTTAGCAACAACCCCTCATGAATGAGAAGGTTTGCTCGTTTTTTACAGGTTTAAACCACGGGCTGCCAGCCATACCGCTTTACTGTAGTGTACCTTGGCTGCCATGCTCCAGCAATAATATACAGCTCTTTACCCCCTCAGCGCGAGCTGACGACAATAGACTTCCAAACCCTCTCAAGTATGCCGACTGTTGTCAGGTGTCTGCGGCACGCCCCTAAAGAGGAATTAAAAATAAAAGCCAGAAAAAAGTAAAAAATCAACCGTATTTGCATTCAGAAGTAAAAACTCGGCACAATATTATCGTGACACCATCTGCATGGCTTAAATTAAATATTGAAGCAAAAAAACAATGCACAAGTGTCAGCGAATTGATTGAATCTTGGGCGCAAATGTTTGACGGGGATTAAAATCCCCGCTCTGGCTTACCCCATGCCTTGAGTCAGGGGCTTGCGCCCTATGAATTTCGGTCAAATTAACAAATACGCTATTTTACAGCGAAGGTCATGTTGTCCTAAGAACTCAGGTTAGGGCAATTAGCGAAAAATTTATAAAATTTTAATCCCACCTGAGTATGAGTGACTCTTATCTAGCCTAGTCTATATTTTTAAATAGGTTTCTTTACTTACAAAGACTCCTATTTTGTATCCTTAATAAAGTCTTCACCAAAACGTAAGGATGAGAGGTAATTCCAATGGATGAACTCGTTAAAAAACTTGCTGGTCTAGGTCTTCCTGGCATAATTCTGGTGGTTCTAACCGCCTCATCAGGAGGTAGTTCCGCAGCTGTTGCGGCTGCCCTCACAGCAGTGGGAGGGCCCTTTGGTATCGTCGGGGGTATCGCACTGCTAGGTCTAATAACTATTGTGGGGGATGCTATAGCGGGATTTGGAATTGAAGCTATTCTCAAGGCCGTCTATGCAGAACGTAGCAAAACCGAAACTGTAACATTTCTCCTCAAAGAAATTAATGATCTACCTATTACAGAGGAACTAAAACTCAAACTAAAAGACCAAATTAGCCCATCAGGCAGTACTTATACTGTACCAACGCAGGAACCAGGGCAAACGTATTAAAATTTACAAAACACCAAAAGATGATTAAAAAGTAAAAAGTAAAAAGTAAAAAGTAAAAAGAGAATCCCCATAATTAAAATTAGGGGAGCTTACGTTCACCTTTTTTTCTCGCGAAGTCTGTCGGATGGAAGATTCCATCCGACGAGCTTCGCGCACGATGTGTCCCCTTAAAAAAATATATTTTTGTTTTCCATCGATTTGGGGGCTTGAAACCGTTTTTTATTTTTCTTTATGAGTGCCTTTTAACTTTTAAATGAGTGCCTTGTTCGGTCATAATCTGGTAACCGTAGATGTATAAAGTGAATTACCTACAGCAATGCCTGACTCTTATGTGAAAAGGGGAGATTGGTTCGCGTATATTATTCGCGAACCAATTTTCAATAATGTGCTTTGAATCAAAATATGAGAAAAATTCTGAACCATAAACAGAATAAGTGTGACTTAAAGGAATTGTTTGCCGAAAATTAAAGGATAAGCTTGCCGAACCCAGAACCGACACTAGCTTCCGTCTTTGTCATGACGCGATACGGCGATACCGCCGTTACCAAAGGCATCGCAAAGCTTAAAACTCTCATTCACTCATGTGTGGGTTCGCACATAAGTTGAAATTTGAACAACGAAGTTATAGGGGTTTCAGCCTACGGAATTCGCGCATAAAGTGAAATCGATTGTGGAGTAAGGGTCTTAGTACTTCAAAAACATTGCTTCTTCAGGCGAAAGATTGACCAATTTCACACCCTCATTCCAAAGGCTCGCTGCTTTCTGTTGATCGTAGGATTCATCAGAGGACTGAATTTCGTCCAGTCCATCAAAATATTTACCTGTAACTCCATTGAGTAAGGGATCGAGGATAAGTCTCGCAAGTGCAGCGCCCATTGTTTTAGAGTCCCTTGCTTTCTCTAGAACAGACGGTGAAATCGTTGTACTTAAAGCGGAGAGTTCTGCTTGACTGTAGTCTCGGCCTAACTTCGTATCGAGCATTAAGCCTGGGTTGAAAGCATTGACTGCGATCTTCGACTGTTGCTTTTGCAAGCGACGTGAAAGTTCATAAGCACAGAGAATATTGCAGAGCTTAGAGGTGGTATAGCGGGTTCGCCCTGTATTTCCGATATCATCATCGCTATTGTTGGTTGAGAATGCGAGGCGTTCGGCAGTTTGGTATTGTGGTTCAGGCATCCCAGTGTTTGCCTTTGGATTATGGGTGTCGCTGCTGACAAACACAATGCGAGAGCAAGCACTCAATCGGAGCAAGAGCAGATTGACAAATAGAAAATGGCCCAAATGATTAACACCGAAGGTCATCTCAAACCCATCCTCTGTATAGAATGTGCCTGAAACGATTTGAATTCCTGCATTACAAACAATTGCCTCTAGCGGGGGACGATCTATCGCCTTGAAATCTTTTGCAAACTGACGAATAGATGCTAGAGATGCCAAATCGATTGTCATGCCTTCGATGTAAGGATACTCGGTTTCTTTCCTCAAACGATCAACGCTTGCTTCAACCTTCGACGTATCTCGACTCGCAATAATGATGTGCCAGTTCTGCTGAGAGGTTGCGATCGCTTGAGCACAGTAATAACCTAGCCCACTGTTCGCACCTGTGATAATGATTGATTTGTTGGGTTTCGGGGAAATTTGCATTTTTGTCAATTGGGTTATTGGGAACTACACTAAGGATAAACGTTGGAGTATACTCCAATGTCAAGCAGTTATTCAAACCTAAAGTTTTATGCTGATTAGTGAACTATCTAGAGAAACAGGAGTATCTAAAGACACTATTCGCTTTTACGAGAAGGCTGGACTGTTGGATGCAACTTGTAAGCGTGGAGACAATAACTACAGACAATACGATGAAGAGGTTGTAGGACGTTTAGCCTTTATTCGACAAGGAAAAGCACTCGGTTTTACGCTTAGTGAGATTAAGAAAGCGATTGACGAGTGGGATACACTTTCATCGCAAGACAAAATGCAGATGACTCGCATTAAAATTGAAGAGGTTGACGAAAAAATCAAACAGTTACAAGAGTTCAGACACCATCTGGTCGAGAAGTTGAAACGCTTGGAAGTTCCGGGCTAATACCGTTTCACTTTAACCCACATTCCGCACTTCATTTTGTAGTACATATACTAGTATTAAGGAATACAAAATAGATTCAATATAAATATTTAACTAAGTTAGTAATTAATATAACCAGTATTATAGCCATTGCCAACTGCTTGAAATCCATAAGGTATTGATAATAAATTCAGGAAAAAAGATGGGAGAATGAGTAACAATTATCGTAAATTAAATAAAACCGCCCCAAAAATGAATTCCCAAAAAGAAGAATTTGAGAGTAAAAACTTGGATCACCTAGGAATAGTAGCAGGGATAATTGATGAGATAGGAATTGAAGAAAAAATCAATGAGATATTCTTAATTGATAGTAGAGAGAAAATTAATACAGGAGAAGTAGTCAAAGCAATCATTCTTAACGGACTCGGTTTTGTGTCGAGACCATTATATTTATTTTCTCAGTTTTTTGAGGATAAAGCCATAGAACATTTATTAGGAGCAGAAATTAAGGCGGAAGATTTAAATGATGATAAAATAGGAAGGGGTTGTACTATTTTGCCCCTGGTGTCAGCTACGCTAGATCTACGCCTAATAACTGCTAGGATGGCGATCGCGATAATGTCAATGAGCAAATGTTGCTTGCTGCGCTCGATTCTCGGGTCTTCCAGGCAAGTGAAGTGTTGAATCAAGCTCGATTCTAGACTCAGTATCATTTTTTAGCTGTCGATTGCTATTGCAACGTGAGTGCAAATAAATGCCTTAATCCTACCTCTAATGTGGTGGCAGAGATAGGTTCTGGAAATTGGGTTTGTTTTTTATCAAAGCTTAACCCATAATCATACCTCAATCTCTAAAAAATTAAGATGCGTTTACCCTGCCGCTGGAATGTAAAATTATATTACATTATTAAATATTTTTGACAATTATTGTATTAAATAATTATGCTCAGTCCATAAGTCCAAAAATCCTAAATACTATGAATGAATCAGAGAAAAAAGTAATTTTTATAAATCCACTTTTTGTAAATCCAATAGTTACGGATCAATTTTTTGATGGGCCATTTGTTGCAGATTCACGTATAGGGCATACCATGCCATCTGGAAAAGACTTTATTGGAGAAAAAGAATATGTTGATATGGAACTCTTAATCCAAAATATAAAAAAATCAGATAAACAAATTATCCTAAATATTGGTGATTCATCAACATCGGGTTGGAATAGCAATATTGTTACTCAAAATAGAGAACGAGCTACTCATCATTTACCGCTCTTGCCAGCATTCTTTCAATATAAAACCTATTCTGATTACCTTCGGGATAAGCTCGGTTCTGAATATATTGTTATTAATGCAGGCGTACCAGCCCATACGTCACTCCAAGGAAATATACGCCTTTCGCTTCTTTTGAAGCGTTTTGATGAAGAGGATTTACAAATTTCATGGGTAAGCGTTTATTATGGCAATAACGATTCAGTTTGGGACGGTTATCGTCAAGATAAGGAATGGGTTGGCAAAGACTCTATAATCATGCACACAAATAAACCCGTTGATTCAATTATCATGCGTGTTTCGGTGAGTGATTATGAAGCAAATCTACGGGAAATTATCCAAAAATGTTACGACCGTAAAATTAACGTTATTCTAATTGAACCACAAACTCCTATTTACTGGAAACCAGGTACTCGTGTTTTAAATGAAGAGTTAGAAAGAAGAGATGGGAGTGGTGCTAAACAGATATACAGACTTTTAGATGAGTCACGACTAATATGGTCACAAGCTCTCAAGCAAGAAACATATTCAGATTTAAAGCGTATTGTTTTAGAAGAAGCACGCGAGAAAGACTATATTCTCCCTCGTATTAAAACAGAACATTTGCAGAGGTTAAGATCGCTGTCACAAGAAATGAATGTGCCTTATGTGCAAATTGCATTGGATAGGGAAGAAGATGATATTCGGTATTTTATCGACTATTGTCATCCTATTGGAGATGCAAACTCAATGATTGCAAATAAAATTGCCGATATTGTTTTAGAACCAATGTCAAAAAAGAATGATTTTGTCATGAAAAATAATAAAGCATCTGAAGTTTCTCAAACAATGATTGAAGATATGAGATTACCAACAGACCACTACACATTATTTTAACATAAATTGGACGGATTTTAAGGGCTAAAACTCTTGTTAGACAATCCTGATTAAAACCAATATTAAAAGTTAATTTCAATCATTAATTAAGAATATAATTAATAATTAATAATTAATAATTCCAATTTTCATGACTTTCTTCTCAAGAATTTAAAAGAATTTTAGGAAGCACGACTTACCATAATATATATTTGGTAATGTTTTCAGCGTTCAAGTTTCATCAAATTTTCATTGTATTAGACTATGAAGACAAATCATTCTACCTGGGAAAATTATCCAGTAATCAATATTGATCATTATCTTTCAGACAAACAGAATCCAAGTATATTGGCTTTCTCTTGTTATTTTCATGACAGTTCGGCCTGTATCATAAAAGATGGCAAATTAATCGCGGCTGTAGATGAAGAGCGTTTTAGTAGAAAAAAACATGATGCAGGTTTTCCAAAGCAGGCGATTAATTATTGTTTGGAAGCAGCAAAATTAAGTACAGTTGACTTGGTAGCATTTTATGAAAATCCTGATGTCAAATGGAGTCGCATTGAAGAAACGCTGAAAGCTAATCCACCATCACCTGCAACACGCAGACATATTGGTAAAGTATGGCAAGAAATAAAATCAAAGGAGAAGATACAAGAAGTTTTTACTAGAGAAACGAATTTAGATAATCGGATCATTTTTCTTGATCATCATCTTTGCCATGCAGCAAGCTCGTATTATATGAGTGGGTTCAATGAATCGGCTGTTGTGACAATAGATGGTGTAGGAGAAAAGGCAACGACTTCTTTTGGTACAGCAAAAGGTAGTGATTTGTCGATTAATAAGTGTATAAATTTTCCTCATTCCATAGGTCTTGTCTATACAGCAATTACAGTTTTTCTTGGGTTCAAAGCGAATGACCACGAATATAAAATAATGGGACTTGCACCTTATGGCATGATGGATAGAAAAAAAAATCTCTGTTATGAAAAATTGCGAAATGTTATAGCACTGTATGAGGATGGTAGTTTTGAATTAGATATGCGTTATTTTGGACACAACGGTTTTGAATCACCTGCTTGTACACAAGCGATGTGCGATTTACTAGGAATTAGCCAAAATAAAAAAGAGGGAACAATAACTCAAGAACATAAGAATTTAGCGGCAGCATTGCAAATGGTAACAGAAGATGCTGTATTTAATGTGCTAAATTATGTGCATCATGAAACAGGACATGACCAACTTTGTTTAGCTGGTGGTGTAGCACTAAATAGTGTGTTGAATGGAAAAATATTCTCAAACACGAAATTTCATCGGCTATTTATACAACCGTCTGCTGGGGATAGTGGTACAGTTGTTGGTGCAGCAAAATATATTCAGCACAAAATTGATTCAAATATTGCCTGTGAACGAATGGTTCATTCTTCATATGGACCAGAATATTCATCTGAAACAATCAGGCAATTTTTAAAAGGAAACGGAATTGTTTATCAGGAACTTTTGACTGATGATGAATTGCTTGATCAAACGGCAACATTGCTTCAAGAAAAAAATGTTATTGGATGGTTTCAGGGAAGGATGGAATGGGGACCAAGATCACTTGGCAATAGAAGTATTTTAGCAAGTCCGATGTATGAAGACATGATGGATATTTTAAATGTTAAAGTCAAACATAGAGAGCCGTTTCGACCATTTGCTCCAGTGGTTTGTGTTGATGATGCACTAACGTTTTTCGATTGTGATGAACCAATTCCCGCTCCAACAGATTATATGTTGATGGTATATCCTATTAATCAAAAACAACAAGCAAAAATACCTGCTGTGACCCACGTTGATGGTAGTGGTAGATTGCAGACAATACGTGAAAATCAGAATTCGCTTTACTATAAATTGATCAAAAAATTTGGAGAATTGACGGAAGTTCCTATTTTAGTTAACACTAGCTTTAATATACGTGGCGAAGCCATTGTTTGTTCTCCCCAAGATGCCTATAGATGTATGATGGGTACACAAATTGACTACCTAGTTATGGGGCATTTTATCCTCAAACGGATGGATAATTTAAAAGATGCTTGGTTACCCACAGTGGATGATTGAAGGTAAGTTGTTCCTGGACGAATGTGGTAAAAGAAACCCAGTGTTTTCGTGTATTACATGGGAAAAGGAATTCATGAGCGAGTGTATTACATGAACCCAGAAAAGCCGTGTGATACATGGTAGAGCCGTCCTATGGTTCACCTCACCATGTAATACACGTCATCGGTGAGAGGGTAATCTTTCGTATTAACCTGGCGTTGCAAGTGGATGCGATCGCCTCAAAAGGACGACTTTGTTTGAGGCGATCGCATCCTCTACCTCAGCTAACCCGCAACTTGGTTATTACACTTTGGTCATATTATCGATATTTCAAGTATAAACGCCATTAACATGGGATGAAAGTTGGTTAAAACCGCTCGTGTAGTTTTCCTATCAGAGCTGTTAGCGTAGCCTGACTAGGCATATCCGCACTCGCGAGCGCTCATCTTTCCATAACCTTGGTAAGTGCATTTTGCGTATCTACTTATCTTTACATAGTTTGGTTTTTTAGCACCGACTTACTTAAGCGCAAGTTACTCTGACCAAAAAATATTTTTAGTAGATTCAAGAATTACACAAATATAGTACCCACTGCCTTTTTTCACATTTGCCGCATGAATTAAACCAGCGGGAATCCATATTGTCCTATGCCCTGTAACACTATAATGTTCATCACCTAATTGTATTGTGTGTATGGGTAAATTCTGAGTAGCTAATCGTTGTATATTATTTTGAGTAAAATGTAATGGTATTTTGTCAAGTGATTCTTCAACATTATTAAAAATTAAATTTTCGTATTTACTCATGTTATAAACATTGATTTCTTATTTAGATTGTGCATATTATTATTTATGTATCATTCCCTAAATTGTCACCTGACAAAGTCGGAAAAATAAGGAAAAGTAGGATATTTACAAAAGAAAGGTAAAAGGTTGATACCCGACGATTGGCAACTAAAGCAGAATTGGGTAAATCCGAAATCAATCCTGGTTAGATGCAAATACCCACACCCAGGTAGAACTAACATTATTAAATATAATTGATTGATTTTAATCACTCAGTATGAAACCTAATACCCTTGAAAAAGCGATCAAAGCTGAGAAAAAGAAGGTATTTATATCGTAATTTTTTTGACGTTGCCAGGGTTTACACTGATAAGTGCAAGCTCTCTGTGAATATGCTATCAGGAATTAACTACAGCCGTATTGTATTCAACTGCATGTAGCGAAGAAACAAGCTAAAAACAGTGAATACCACAGCCAAAAAGATCCTGATTTTATCAGCTAATCCTACGGATACAAGCACACTACGCCTGGATGAAGAGAAGCGAGAAATTCAGACGGCGCTCAAACGAGCTAATAATCGCTCTTTGTATGAAATTGTCACTTCTTCGGCAATACGAGTAGATGATTTGCGCCGTGCGCTGTTGGATTACAAACCTTCGATTGTTCACTTCTGTGGGCATGGTGAGGGTACTGAAGGTTTGGCTCTGGAGAATGATTTAGGACAAACGCAACTGGTAAGTACACAAGCTTTAGCTTCACTATTTAAGTTGTTTCAAGAAGATGTTGAGTGTGTTTTTCTCAACGCCTGCTATAGTGAAACCCAAGCCGTAGCAATTCACCAACACATTGATTGTGTCATCGGGATGCTGACGGCAATTGGAGATCGGGCGGCGATTAAGTTTGCGGTTGGCTTTTATGATGCTTTGGGTGCTGGCGAATCTTATGATGCCTGTTTTGAACTCGGCTGTGCTTCTATTGATTTAGAGGGGATTGCACAATCAGATACCCCAGTTATCAAAATCAGGCGGCGTAGTTATCACACAAAACTACTAACCGATGCGGCGAAAGCAGTGCCTGCAAATTCTTTAACTAAGAATGATGATATGAGGAGCGATCGCTCACGTGGCCAAAACCGCTCAATTTCTGTTGGTGGTAGTGTCACTGGTAGCGCAATTATAACTGGCGATCGCAATACAACCTCAGTACAGTATTCTCAAGTATCTAGCGCTACCTCGGATGTAGATATCCGAGGAGAACTCAAAGTTATAAATCAGATATTGGCAAAATTGTCAAGTTCAGACAGTCGCAAGATTGACAATGCTTTTGCCGATGCTGAAGAAGAATTAGACAAACCAGAACCGGATAAAGCAGAGGTAGGTAAAGCTTTAGAGCGAGCTATTGATTATGCATCGAAGGCTCTTGGATTTGCATCTGTGATTGAAAATCTTAAACCCCACTTAACTAAAACAGTAGCTTGGTTAGGTTCTGATTGGCACAAGCTACTGAGGTTCGTTAGTTGAGGAATTTAAAGCTCTTTCATTGCTTGTGAGGCAAAATCAATGAGTGACAGCGAATTTCAAGGGGAAGATCGTAGTATTCAGGTTGGACAGGATATAAATAGTAGCAACGTTATATCTGGGAATAGTAATGTTGGCGTTCAGGGCGATCGCGCTACAATCACGATTACCAACTACTATTACCGCGAAGATACCAAGTTAGTAACTGTTGAGTCGGGTGACACGGATGATCAAGAGATTCCCTGTCCTTATCGTGGTTTGTATCACTTTAGCCCCGATGACGCAGAGTTTTTCTTTGGACGTGAGGTGTTCGTCGAAGAACTGTTTCAAGCAACTCAAAATCGGAATTTTCTACCCGTATTGGGCGCGTCAGGAAGTGGGAAATCTTCAGTTGTGTTAGCGGGATTAGTACCGAAGTTACAACAAACAGGTGACTGGTTATTTACTCATTTCCGTCCAGGCAAAGATCCTTTTTATGCTTTGGCTGAGTCGCTAGTGCCTCTCTACACCCAGGGTGATGCTACTGTGCAAATTGCCCAAGCACGAGCATTAGCTAAGTATTTTCACGATTACAAAGTGACTCTGAATGATATATTATCACATATCCAACGCCAACATCCCAAGCATCGGGTGCTGTTAATTGCAGACCAATTTGAAGAACTTTATACGTTGTGTCCAGATCAGAAAATCCGCCATAGTTTTTTAGACACCTTATTAGCCAGTTTTCAATCAGATGACAAAACTCATGTGCTGGTTGCCACCATGCGGGCAGATTTCTTGGGAAATGCCCTTTCGTATCCTAAATTTGGGGATGTGTTACGAAATGCTGATATCAAAATTAGGTCGATGAATCGCTCCGAACTTTCAGAGGTGATTGTCAAGCCAGCTGAGAAGTTAGGTGTCACATTTCAAGATGGACTGGTAGAACGCATTCTGGATGATATCGAGGATGAACCGGGAAATTTACCTCTGATGGAGTTTGCTTTAACCGAGTTATGGAAAAGGCGAGCGGGTAAACAGTTAACTCATGCAGCTTATGAGGAAATTGGCGAGGTAACTGGTGCTTTAGCTCGTCATGCAGATCAGAATTATCGCTCATTGAGTGTAACTGAACAAGAACAGATGCGGCGAGTTTTCATCCAATTAGTACGTCCAGGGGAAGGAACAGAAGATACCCGACGATTGGCAACTAAAGCAGAACTGGGTGACGACAAATGGTCTTTAGTACAAAAACTGGCGGATCGTGATGCGCGATTAGTCATCACCAGTCAAAATGCTACCAACCTTGAAACAGTAGAAATTGTCCATGAGGCACTGATTCGCAATTGGAGCGAACTCCGGCAATGGATGGACAGCGATCGTAGCTTTCGCGCTTGGCAAGAACGGTTACGGAGAGCAATGTATCAATGGCAACAAATGCCCCAAGATAAAGAAACATTGTTGCGCGGTGCAGCTTTAGCGGAGGCACAACAGAAGCTTAAAGAACATCAAGAGGATCTCAGCGTAGCAGAGCAAGAGTTTATTCAAGCTAGTGCAGCACTACGGGATAGAGAGAAAAAGCAGGAGCAACGGAGAAGACGATTAACTGTTTCAGGATTGGTTGGTGGTTTGGGAGTAGCTTTGGCTTTAGCTGGGTTAGCGGGTATAGGCTGGCGGAATGCCGAAATCAACGAAATTAATGCCTTGGATCAAAGTGCCGATGGGCTTTTGAATTCAAATGGAGCCAAAGCTCTCATATCCAGCGTCAAAGCTGCTGTAAAAATGCAAAGTCAACCCTGGTTAGATGCAAATACCCGCACCCAGGTAAAACTGACATTATTAAATACAGTTGAGAACGTCGCCGCACCCAACACCTTGGGAGGGCACGCAAAAGCGGTTCGGAGCGTTAGCTTTAGCCCGGATGGCAAAATGCTGGCTTCTGCTAGTGATGACAGTACGGTGAAACTGTGGGATACCCGCACTGATAAAGAAATCAAAACCCTGACTGGACATACAAACCAGGTTACTGACGTCAGCTTCAGCCCAGATGGCTTAATGCTTGCTTCTGCCAGTCGTGACAACGTGGTGAAACTGTGGGATACCCGCACTCTTCAGGAAATCAAAACCCTCACTGGGCATACAAAGTATGTTAACGCCGTCAGCTTCAGCCC
>CALMVQ010000169.1 GCA_937873135.1 uncultured Scytonema sp.
TCGTCTGGTTCCACAAGACCAATAACTGCTGTTGCTCAACTTCACTCAGCAGGGGCAACTGGGAAATCGGCTGAACAGGATTGGCGACAATTCCACTGAGCAATGTCTGGAAATGACCTGCCATCCGCTCAATCGTGTCGGACTCAAACAAATCAGTGTTATACTCCCACACACCCACCAGTCCGGCTTCAGTATTCTCCATTGATAAAGTCAGATCAAACTTTGCCGTTGTGCTTTGTGCTGGCAATGAACTCACACTTAACCCCGCAAGCTCGACAAGCGACATCGGTGCATTTTGGAGAACAAACATCACCTGAAATAATGGTGTCTGGCTTAAGCTCCGTTCTGGCTGCAATGCTTCCACCAGCATTTCAAATGACAAGTCTTGATGAGCATAGGCATCGAGTGTCATGTCCCGGACGCGAGCGAGTAATTCACTAAACGTGGGATTGCCTGAGAGATCAGTACGCATCACTAAAGTGTTGACAAAAAAGCCAATTAACCCTTCCACTTCACTGAGATTGCGGTTAGCAATTGGTGAACCAACCAAAATGTCTTCTGTACCTGTGTATTTGTAAAGTAAGACATCAAACGCTGCCAATAGCGTCATGAACAAGGTGACTCCAGTAAGTTGACTCAGTTGTGTCAGCGCCTGAGTTAGCTCAACTGACAGGGCAAAGGGTTGATGTGCCCCATGCTCCGTTTGCACTCTTGGTCTGGGTCGGTCGGTGGGCAGCGATAATAAAGCTGGTGCGTTTGCTAATTGTGTTTGCCAGTAAGCCAGTTGGGCTTGCAATACATCCCCAGTTAACCATTGTCTCTGCCAGACGGCAAAATCTGCATACTGTACTTTCAGTGGCTCTAGGGGTGAGGGCTGGTGTTGAGAAAACGCGTTGTACAAGGCTGCTAATTCCGCAACAAACACACCCATTGACCATCCATCACTGACAATATGATGCATACACACTAGCATTAGGTGTTCGCTCTGGTTGATCACCACTAATGTCGCCCTGAATAACGGTTCATTTGCTAGAGAGAACGGTAATTGAGCTTGTGTACTTGCCAATTCCTGCACAGCGATTTCACGCTCACGGGTGGGTAGCTCAAGCCAGTCTACGATTGACAGTGTCCAATCAGTCTCTGTGTGAATGACTTGAGTTGGCTGTCCATCCACTGTGATGAAATTGGTGCGTAAAGCTTCGTGCCGAGCAATAATTTCTTGTAAGCTTTGTTCTAAGGCTGTCAGTTGAAGTTGACCAGTCAGACGTAAAGCGACAGGAATATTGTAGAAAGCACTGTTGGGCTTTAACTGATCTAAAAACCACAACCGACTTTGTGCAAACGACAGTGGTAACTCGACATTCCTTGGAGTTGCTTGAATCGGTGGTAAAGTCAGTTCTAATTTCTGAAGCTGCCAATGCTGAATATGTTGTGCCATTTGTGCAACTGTGGCATCAGCAAATACACTGTGCAATGGCAGTTCTACTTTTAAGCTGCTGCGGATGCGTGAAATTAGTTGCGTTGCTAGTAGTGAGTGTCCTCCTAAGCTAAAGAAGTTATCATGTATGCCTACAAGCTCGACTTTGAGAACTGATGCCCAAATCTGCGTCAACATTTCTTCGATTGGCGTGCGCGGAGCTACATATAAGTCTAAATTACTCTGTAACTCTGGTGTTGGCAGTACACGTCGGTCTACTTTACCGTTGGGTGTCAATGGTAACGAATCGAGGATGACTATTGCAGACGGCACCATGTAGTCTGGTAGCTTTGTTTTTAGGAATTGCCGGAACTCACTCACTGTGGGGGACGTAGCCAGTTGTGGCACAATGTAGGCGACTAAGCGTTGAGTTCCTGTTGTCTCTTCTACTCGGGAGGTGACGACAACCGAATGAACTGATGGGTGCTGACTTAATAGTGCTTCAATTTCGCCCAATTCGATGCGGAAGCCGCGCAGCTTGACTTGGTGGTCGCTGCGTCCAATGTATTCAATATTACCATCAGGCAAATATCTTGCTAAGTCTCCAGTTTTGTAGAGCCGTGCCCCAAGTTCAAGACTAAAAGGGTTGGGGATGAATTTCTCCATCGTTAACTCTGGACGGTTGAGGTAGCCTCTTGCTAATCCCGCACCACCGATGTGCAACTCTCCTGGGACGCCAATTGGTACTGGTTGTAAGTGTGAGTCGAGGATGTAAACTTGCGTGTTCGCAATCGGGCGACCAATCGTCGGTGATGAGAGACTCTGTTGCCCATTCGAGACGACTAACCCAGAAGTGGTGACAACAGTATTTTCACTTGGACCATAATTATTCACAACTGGAAACGGGATCAATGCTGATGGATAATGATGCAGCAGATCCCCACCTGTGAGCATTCCGCGCAAAGCTAAACATTGATTCCATTCTAGAGACAATAAGTTCTCGGCTATTGGTGTCGGCAGAAAACTGAGCGTAATTTGGTTTGAAATTAGCCAATCTCGCAAATGTAGTGATGAGTAAAGGATTTCCGATGTGACCAGGTGAACACTTGCTCCCGCCGTCAGGTAAGGCCACAACTCCCATACCGCAGCATCAAATGCTGTTCCTGCTAGCTGAGTGGCTTTGTCTAATGAAGTGATTTCAAAGGTCCGTTGATGCCAGAATACCAGATTTAGCAGTCCGGTATGGGCAACTTCAACTCCTTTGGGTCTCCCGGTAGAACCGGAGGTATAAATCACATATGCCAAGTTATGAGCTTGCACATCAGTGACTGGATTGTTCTGTTGAGACTGACAAATCAGCCACCAATCAGTATCCAAGCAGACAAGCTGCGCTCTATGCTCAGGTAGTGTGTCCACAAGCAACTGTTGTGTCAACAGCACTGAAACCGCCGCATCTTCAAGCATAAAGCGCTTGCGCTCTGTTGGATAGGTTGGGTCAAGCGGCACATAAGCCCCACCCGCCTTGAGAATCCCAAGTAGTCCGACCACCATCTCCACTGAGCGTTCGACACAAATACCCACCAGTACTTCCCGACCGACACCTAATGAGCGTAAGTAGTGCGCCAATTGGTTTGCGCGTCGATTCAATTCATCGTAGGTCAGTTGTTGATTTTCATACACTACTGCCACCGCCTCAGGGGTGAATAGTGCCTGCTCTTCAAATAAATGATGAATACATTTATCCTGTGGATACTCTACACTCGTCTGGTTCCACAAGACCAATAACTGGTGTTGCTCAACTTGACTCAGTAGGGGTAATTGTGAAATTGGCTTCTGCGGATTGTCCACAATTCCTTCTAGTAGGATCTGGAAATGACCCAGCATACGGGTAATCGTGGCATCCGCAAATCGGTGAGTATCATAGCTCATTTTCACACTCAATTGCTGACCAGACACAGATGCCACTACTGTCAAAGGATAATTGGTTTGTTCAATGCTGCGAATATTAGAGAATTCCAAACTGCTATTGTGTTGTTGCACTACCGCATCAACTGGATAATTCTCAAACACAAGAATGCTTTCAAACAAGGACGTTCCCTTGGGGATTTCACTCACCCCCTGAATTTCTACCAGTGGACTATATGAGTATTCCTCACACTCAACTTGCTGCGCCTGTAAATCCTTTAACAAAGACAGTAGTTCAGTTTCTACTGAGACTTGTACTCGCACTGGCAGAGTGTTGATAAATAGTCCCACCATAGATTCTATACCCACAACAGATGGCTCCCGACCAGACACAGTGGCACCAAAAACCACATCTGTTTCTCCACTGTAGCGAGATAGCAGCAGTGCCCAAGTTGCCTGCACCAGATTATTCACACTCAGTTGATGCTGTCGTGCAAAAGACTGTACATCGGTTGTGGCTTGTACTGTCAACTGAATTTGTTGTTCACTGTAGCTAACTTGCAATTGCTCCCGATTTGACAATGATCTATCCACTGTCAAGGGAGTTGGTGCAATCAACCCTTTGAGTTTTTGTCGCCAAAATTCTTTCGCTTTCGCTAAGTCTTGTTTGTGTAGCCAAGCGATGTAGTTCCGGTAACTAAGAGTTGGTTGCTCAGGTAAATTTTCCCCCTGAGAAAATGCTTGATAAAAGTACAACAGGTCTTTGAACACCAACGGTAACGACCAGCCATCAAGCAATATGTGATGAAAACTCCAAACAAATTCATAACAATCTTCATCCAACTGGATTAGATTCAGGCGCATCAGTGGTGCTTGAGAAAGTTGGAAGCTTTGTTGTCGTTGTGAGTGCAAGAAAACCTCTAATTGCTGTTGCTGCTCTTCAACAGATAACTCTTGCCAGTCATGGGTTTCTACACTCACTTTGAGTTGCCGATACACAACTTGTAGTGGTTGTTCTAAGTTTGACCACACAAAAGCAGTCCTTAAGATTGAATGCCTTGCTACCACTTGCTGCCAAGCTGCCTCAAAGGCTTGTATCTTCAGCTTTCCTCTGAGTGTGCAACTTAACTGCTCTCTATACACAGACGTTGAAGGAGCATACAAACTATGGAACAGCATGCCCTGTTGCATTGGCGAAAGTGGATAAATATCCTCGAGATTTTGCCACTTACTTTTGCCCAGTTCCAGTTTCGATGCTACACTTGCCAACACTTGATCTAGTTTTTGCTGGCTGATGTTGAGCAACTCAAAATCTGTTGGTGTATAACCTCCGCTTTCGGGAGCTAAACAATGGGCAATCAGCGAGCGCAATGTCTGTACGAATTCAAGTGCTAAACTCTCGATCGTGCCGTGTTCATGGACATTTGTGCTGTATAACCAATGTATTTGCAGTTGATTTTCCAGAATGATGCCGCTAATATCTAATAGATGAGGGCGAGTGTTATGCAAACTATGCTCAATTCCCGCCGACTCAGTTGCTAATTGGAGCCCAGAAGACGTATTCAAAGCTTGATCGAATTGACCAAGATAATTGAAGCTAATCTGTGCTTGAGGCAATGCCTGTAGTTTGGTGGCGATTTCTGGATCTTGACTCAAATAACGTAATAAGCCATAACCAATTCCCTTGTTTGGAATGGCACGCAGCTGTTCTTTGACCAATTTTAAGGTCTCTCCTAGGTTCTGTGTGACTCCGAGTTCCACAACCAAAGGGAAAATCGTCGTAAACCAACCGACTGTCCGTGTTAAATCAACATCTGCAACAATCTCTTCGCGCCCATGACCTTCTAAGTTGAGCAACACTCGTTGAGAACTCGTCCATCTTCCTAATACGAGTCCCAAAGCCGTCAATAGCACATCTTGTATCTGAGTGTTGTAGGCTTTCGGCACATCAAGCAATAGCGCTCTTGTTTGTGCTTCATTTAACGACACTGATACTTTCACAGTCGATGCTACAGTGTTGACTCCCCCGACATAATCTACTGGTATGGGAGAAACTTCGCGGTAGTCTAAGTCCAGCCAATCAGCCAATTCTGATTTGAGGAGAGCTGATTGTGCATATTCTGCTAATCGCTGAGCCCATTCTTTAAAAGAGGTTGTCTTGGCAGGAAGCTCTTGTGCTTTGCCTTGAGACAATTGTTGGTACAATGTCTGCAAATCTGCCAACAATATTCGCCAAGAAATGCCGTCAACTACCAAATGGTGAATCACGATCAGTAATCGGCTCGGTTGATCTTCACCCAACCTCACAAAGGCGACTCGCACTAAATCCTTTGACAGATTTAAGCTTGCCTGTAATTGTGTTGCCATCGTTTCCATCGCTGTTGTTTGCTCTGTTGCTGGTAGTGTCGATAAATCGAACCAGCACATAGCTGTCTGATCCGCTACAACCCCATGAATCTGTTGCCAATCCGACTCAGACTTGACAAAGCGTAAGCGTAGGGCATCGTGATGTAACAGCAAGTACTGCACAACTTGCTCTAATTGTTCTGCTTTCCACTCGGGTGGCACAACTAGCAGAAGTGATTGGTTAAAGTGGTGTGGTTGTGCGAGATTTTGCTCAAAAAACCAGTGTTGAATCGGCGTTAGTGGGGAAGCTCCGCTCACCAAACCTTGTTCTGCCACAATCGCTCTAGTCGTTCCTGCCACTGCTGCCAATTCAGATATTGTCTGATGCATAAACAGTTGCTTGGGACTGAGCACAATTCCAAGCTGATTTGCTCTGGCAATAATTTGAATACTGAGAATCGAATCTCCACCGAGTTCAAAGAAGTTATCATGTATGCCCACAAGCTCGACTTTGAGAACTGATGCCCAAATCTGGGTCAACATTTCTTCGATTGGCGTGCGCGGAGCTACATATAAGTCTAAATTACTCTGTAACTCTGGTGTTGGCAGTACACGTCGGTCTACTTTACCGTTGGGTGTCAATGGTAACGAATCGAGGATGACTATTGCAGACGGCACCATGTAGTCTGGTAGCTTTGTTTTTAGGAATTGCCGGAACTCACTCACTGTGGGGGACGTAGCCAGTTGTGGCACAATGTAGGCGACTAAGCGTTGAGTTCCTGTTGTCTCTTCTACTCGGGAGGTGACGACAACCGAATGAACTGATGGGTGCTGACTTAATAGTGCTTCAATTTCGCCCAATTCGATGCGGAAGCCGCGCAGCTTGACTTGGTGGTCGCTGCGTCCAATGTATTCAATATTACCATCAGGCAAATATCTTGCTAAGTCTCCAGTTTTGTAGAGCCGTGCCCCAAGTTCAAGACTAAAAGGGTTGGGGATGAATTTCTCCATCGTTAACTCTGGACGGTTGAGGTAGCCTCTTGCTAATCCCGCACCACCGATGTGCAACTCTCCTGGGACGCCAATTGGTACTGGTTGTAAGTGTGAGTCGAGGATGTAAACTTGCGTGTTCGCAATCGGGCGACCAATCGTCGGTGATGAGAGACTCTGTTGCCCATTCGAGACGACTAACCCAGAAGTGGTGACAACAGTATTTTCACTTGGACCATAATTATTCACAACTGGAAACGGGATCAATGCTGATGGATAATGATGCAGCAGATCCCCACCTGTGAGCATTCCGCGCAAAGCTAAACATTGATTCCATTCTAGAGACAATAAGTTCTCGGCTATTGGTGTCGGCAGAAAACTGAGCGTAATTTGGTTTGAAATTAGCCAATCTCGCAAATGTAGTGATGAGTAAAGGATTTCCGATGTGACCAGGTGAACACTTGCTCCCGCCGTCAGGTAAGGCCACAACTCCCATACCGCAGCATCAAATGCTGTTCCTGCTAGCTGAGTGGCTTTGTCTAATGAAGTGATTTCAAAGGTCCGTTGATGCCAGAATACCAGATTTAGCAGTCCGGTATGGGCAACTTCAACTCCTTTGGGTCTCCCGGTAGAACCGGAGGTATAAATCACATATGCCAAGTTATGAGCTTGCACATCAGTGACTGGATTGTTCTGTTGAGACTGACAAATCAGCCACCAATCAGTATCCAAGCAGACAAGCTGCGCTCTATGCTCAGGTAGTGTGTCCACAAGCAACTGTTGTGTCAACAGCACTGAAACCGCCGCATCTTCAAGCATAAAGCGCTTGCGCTCTGTTGGATAGGTTGGGTCAAGCGGCACATAAGCCCCACCCGCCTTGAGAATCCCAAGTAGTCCGACCACCATCTCCACTGAGCGTTCGACACAAATACCCACCAGTACTTCCCGACCGACACCTAATGAGCGTAAGTAGTGCGCCAATTGGTTTGCGCGTCGATTCAATTCATCGTAGGTCAGTTGTTGATTTTCATACACTACTGCCACCGCCTCAGGGGTGAATAGTGCCTGCTCTTCAAATAAATGATGAATACATTTATCCTGTGGATACTCTACACTCGTCTGGTTCCACAAGACCAATAACTGCTGTTGCTCAACTTCACTCAGCAGGGGTAATTGTGAAATTGGCTTCTGCGGATTGGCGACAATTCCCGTCAGCAATGTCTGAAAATGACCTGCCATTCGCTCAATTGTGTCGGCTTCAAACAAGTCAGTGTTATATTTCCAAATACCTTTGAGCGGTCCTGTGATATCAAAAATGGTCAAAACTAAATCAAAAGGAGCGCCTTTCGACTTTGGAGTTATAGACTCCACAATTAACCCATCACTATCCATAAGTGATACTTGTCCCTCATTCTGGTGAGAGCGATCCCAGACGAATGCCACCTGGTAAAGTGGTGAACGGCTTGGGTCGCGTAACGGTTGCAGTTGCTCGACCAGCAGGGGAAAAGGATAGTCTTGATGTTCTAGCGCACCCAACACACAAGAGCGCACTCGGCAAAGCAACTCTCTAAATGTAGGATTTCCAGAAAGATCTGCTCGCAAAATAACGGGATTAGCAAAGTAACCAACAATCTTTTCAAATTCAGTCAGGCTGCGACCAGCCATTGGAGAGCCAATTAGGATATCTTCTTGATTTGTGTAACGTAGTAATAGTACCTGGAATGCTGCTAGTAAAAGTGTGTAAAGGGTTATACCTTCTGCTAATGCTAGTTTTGAAAGCTTGTGTGCCAGTTTTTCTTCCAGAACAAAAGAGTAAGAAGCACCTTCATAAGTCTGTACTGGTGGTCTAGGTCGATCTGTTGGCAAATTCAAGATTGGCAACTCCCCAGCTAACTGATCGCGCCAGTAGTTCCACAGCTGCTCTCCAAGCTGACTTGCTAACATTTGGTTTTCCCAGCGCACGTAATCTTTGTATTGCTGGTTTTGGGATGCTAATGCTACCTGTTGACCTCTCTTGAAAGCTTCATAAAACATTCTCAGTTCATTAACAAGCAATTCCAAAGACCAGAAATCCACCACTATGTGGTGTGCCGTCATTAGCAAAATCACTTCCTTTACCACCGAGACATCTGTTAAGGTGTTTTTAATCAATAGATTAAAGCGAAGTACGGGTCCGTTGCTCAGATCAAAAGGGCGATCGCTTTCACTAATAAGCCAGTTATCGAAGTCATTGTCGCTCCAATTAACAACTTCAAGCACACTAAAGCAGACTTCAAGATTTTCTTGAATCCTTTGCACTGGTTCACCATGCTGTGCAGTGTAGGTAGTTCTTAGAACTGGATGGCGCTCAAGTAAGGCTTGAACTGCCTGTCGCAATACTGCAATGTCTACATTCGACACTATGCGGGAAGCATATGCAACGTTATAAGCAGCACTATCGGGTGCTAGTTGGTATAAAAACCAAAGCGCTTTTTGCCTATGGGAAAGAGGGTCAGTTTTTACAGTATCAGTACTTTTTTGCAGCAGGTAAATAAATTCTTCTTTATATTGCTTAATTTCTGCTAATAACTCAGGGGTTAATACATCTTCGGGGGCTTCGTAGCACAGTTTGTCACCATCGACCCACAATTCTATCCCTATTGCCAAAAGATTTTGGTAGAACTCTACTAAATTCATAACTCACCTTTAATCCTGCTATTTTTACTTGATGGAGTCGTGGGTGCAACAAATGCCTTTGAAGTGGAATTAACAAGGAAAAGTTGCTCACTCACAAGTTTTGTTAAACGAACGATACTCAGACCATCCAAAAATTTTGTGATCGGGATATCCACATCTAACTCTGCTCTAAGACGATTCCTAAGTTCAATAGCTATCAGGGAATCAAGTCCCATTTGGTTCAAAGGCTCATCGACATTTAGTCCTGATGCGCTCATTCCTAGAGCTTTGGCAATCTGCTCTTGAAGGTAAATAATTAACAGTGATTGACGTTTCTGTGTTGAGGCTATCTTTAATTGGTCTAAAATTTGAGGTAGTTGAGTTGCCTTGTACTCAGATAACTCTAGTTTCTGGACGAATGGCACTAACTCAGCGATGAGAGCAGGGTACCCAACCAATCGAAATTGCTCAAGAAACTTCGACCAGTTGATGTGTATGACGCCGATTTGAGCGGTATCTTTTTGCACTAGTTGTTCAAGAGTTTCTAGTACCAGCTGCGATTGAAGTGGCTCTAATCCTTGAGCTATTAACTGGGCAAAGCGCTTGTTATCGACAACGTGTGACATACCTACCCTTGACAAAGGTCCCAAGTTTATGCTTAATCCTGGTAAACCTAATAGCTTTCTTAAATGTGCCAGAGAATCTAAAAAGGTGTTTGCTGCAGCATAACTACCTAACCCTGAAAAACTAAATATAGAGGCAACTGAAGAGAAAAGTACAAAAAAGTCCAAAGGCATATCTTTGGTTAGGCTGTGTAAATTCCATGCGCCACTCACCTTGGGTGCAAAAACTTTCTTCAACTTTTCCCATTGATGTTCTTGTAGCAAACGAGCTTCATAGATACCTGCAGCATGGATAACGCCTCGCAACGGCGGTAGAGATGTTTTGATTTGAGTGAATAAAGAAGTCACTTGCTTTTCTACGGATACATCAGCACAGACTACTACAACCTGAGTTCCAGCCTCTTCAAGTGCCTTTATGGTTGCTGTAGCCGCTTTGTTAGGATTGCTACGCCCTACCAGAACTAAGTGTTTTGCTTTATGCTCTACCATCCATTGGGCTACTAGTAAACCAATCCCACCAAGACCACCTGTGATTAAATAGGTAGCATCGGCTTTTAAGTGCAGAGATTTTTTGTCAATTTTATTGCTGCGGACTAATCGGTTAACATACCGTTGCCCATTGCGAAAAGCTATATGAGTTTCACCAATAGTTGGCTCTAGTGAACAAATTTCTGCAAAAAGGCTCTGTGCATTGTTATTTTCTACAGGGTCTAGATCTACTAGAGTACAGTTAAATTCTGGATGCTCATTTGTAATTACTTTTCCTAATCCCCACACAGGCGATTGGGCTACCCCAAAAAGAGTAGATTCTACACCTACTCGTTGTGCTCCTTTCGTCACTAGCCACAAGGTAAGAGACGATGAAAATTCTTGACTAATCAAACATTGGATTAGGGACAAGACACCACCACATCCTGTTTGAGAAGCAACTTCTAAGTCTGCTACTGTTAGGGCGTCTGCCGAAACTGTATTTAAGCTCCACAAATAAACCACTCCACACCAAGGAGCCTGAGATGAAGCCACTTGTTCAAGCAGCAGTTGCTGAAAATCTTCTGGTAAGGAAAGGTTAATGCTGAACTCTTTCTCTGCTATCTGTTTATACTCAGTACCAGGAAAGACGAGGATACAATCTTGTTTTTGTGAGCGTAACAGTTCACTTAACTGCTGACCAATACCTTGATTGTCAGCAAAAATTAACCAACTTCCTGATACTGTTTTCGTTTCCTTATATAAATGATGCTGCAACATCAAATGCTGTGCTTGAGGCTCTAGGCGATGCTCCTCTGGAGCCGCTTCTTTACGAGAGGCTCCAGAGGAGCATCGCGAATTTCTTCGGAAGCAGGTAAGTCATCTCCAACTGACTGCTTCTGGATACTCCCTTGCTCTCGCCAAACTAATTCGTAGCAAAAATCTTGAATCAAATCTGGTATCAGGTGTTGCTTGTGTTCCCTGACAAAGACTGATAACAGTTCGGGCAATAATTTTATCTGTTCAGGTGAAAAATTCCCCGCCTTTTGCACTAACTGAGCTAATTCTTCAGTATTTCCCTGATTAAGCAAGTTAGTGATAGGACTCTCGATATTTTCTCGAGATAAAGCGAAGGCTTGTTGATGTCTTTGTTGAGAAGTTTCAATCCAATAGCGTTGTCGCTGCCAGGGATAGGTTGGCAAACTTATTAACTCTCGCTCATAGCCCCTATCAAAACCAGACCAGTCTACAGGTACTCCACAGGTATATAATTGCCCTAAACTCTGAAGCATTTGCTGCCAATCATCCTGCCCTTGACGCAGACTAGGGAGCCAAGTACCTACTCCTTCTGGAAGACAGTTGCGTCCCATCCCCAATAAAGTAGGTTTTGACCCAATTTCAACAAATATCTCATAACCATTAGCATGAAGTGTCTTGAAGCTGTCAGCAAATTGCACACACTCGCGTAAGTGTCTTCCCCAATACTCAGCCGTCATATCTTCTTTAGTTAATCGTTCTGCTGTCAAGTTGGAGATTAAGTCAATTTGAGGAGCCGCATAAGTAACACTAACGGCAATTTGATGGAATTCTGCCAGCATTGGCTCCATCAGGGGCGAGTGAAAAGCGTGGGAGACTTGTAGCTTTTTTGTCTTAATTCCCTCTGCTTGCAGGGCAGTACAGATTGACAAAACTGCCTGCCGTTCTCCTGAAATTACAGTGTTTTGAGGTGCATTGAAAGCAGCAAATGCTACTTTTTCATTGTGAATTTCAGTAATAGCCCGTATAGTATCTTCTGCCGCAAACACTGCGACCATTTCTCCGTCTGGTGGTAAACTCTGCATCAGGCGGCTTCTCTTGGCAATCAGCTTCAGTCCATCTTCCAAGCTAAAGACTCCCGCTACAGTTGCAGCAACGTATTCTCCTAAACTATGACCCATCACAGCAGTAGGTACGATACCCCAAGATGTCCAAAGCTGGAAGATGGCATATTCAATCGCAAATAAAGCAGGTTGGGTATAAGCAGTTTGGTCTAATAACGAAGTCTCTCCCGGTTCAGGGTAAAGAACGGTTAGCAGTGACTTGTTTAAATAAGAATGTAAAATTTCATCACAACGGTCTAAAGTTTGCCGAAAGATAGGCGCAGTTTCGTAGAGTTGGCGTCCCATGCCAATATATTGCGAACCTTGTCCAGTAAATAAAAATGCGACTTTTGGACGCTTCAAGCTTTTTAGCTGACTACGGACAACTGTAGTAGTATTCTGATTATCAGTAAAAGCAGAGAGTTCTTTTTGCAACTGTACCTTAGATTCAGCAACAACAGCAAGGCGGTAGTCAAAATGCGATCGCCCTGTATTAGCAGTAAAACATACATCTGCTAGCGATACCTCAGGATGGTTCAAAAGAAACTCCTGATAATGTTGTGCCACTTCCCTTAGAGCATCCTCACTTTTAGCTGACAAAGTCAGAAGATGCACAGAGCGTTCAATTACTTCTTTCTTTTGACTTTTGAACGCCAGTTGCTTCAACGGGGGAAACCCCCGCAACGCACTGGCTCCTTTTGACTTTTGACTTTCTAGGGGTGCTTCTGCCAAAACTACATGAGCATTTGTGCCGCCAAAACCAAAGGAACTGACCCCTGCTAATGCTGAACCATTTCCTTGTGGCCAAGGGGACAAGGTCTGTTGAACTCGTAGCGGTAGTTTATCAAAGGGAATATAAGGATTTGGCTTTTGGAAATGCAGGCTTGGTGGAATTTTTTGATGTTTAAGAGACAACGCCACTTTAATTAACCCAGCAATTCCGGCTGCTGCTTCTAAGTGTCCAATATTGGTTTTAACCGAACCTACGGCACAGTAGTTTCCAGGGAGCCGATCCTGCGCCAACACCTTTCCCAGAGCCTTAACTTCTATAGGATCTCCCAGGCTCGTACCTGTACCATGAGCTTCAATGTACTGCACCTGACTAGGTGAAACCCCAGAAAGTTGGTAGGCAGAGCGCAAAATAGCTTCCTGTGCTTGTGGATTTGGAGCTGTCAGTCCATTGCTACGCCCATCCTGATTGACTGCGCTTCCTTTAATGACAGCATAAATGCGATCTCTGTCAGCTAAAGCTTGCGATAGGGGCTTCAAAATGACCACACCTGCTCCTTCGCCACGAACGTAACCATCTGCTCGAGCATCAAAGGTTTTGCAACGACCGTCAGCCGCCAAGAACCCTGCTACAGAGAAGTTAGCTGTGGCTTTTGGCAATAACAATACATTAACTCCTCCAGCCACGGCAAGAGTAGACTCTTGGTTCCACAAACTTTGGCAGGCATAGTGAACCGCAACGAGTGAAGAGGAACAGGCTGTGTCAAAGACTACACTTGGTCCAGTGAAATTATTTACATAAGAAATACGGTTAGCTGCTATACAATGAGAAGTCCCAGTAGTGGTATAGATATCTTCACCAGAATTACTCCATGCCAAAACAGAAAAATCTTGGCTTGTTATTCCAATAAAGACTCCTGTTTGGGTACCTGCTAAATGCTCTGGTATTTGCCCAGCATCTTCTAATGCTTCCCAAGTAACCTCCAGCAACAACCGCTGTTGTGGATCCATAATAGCGGCTTCTCGTGAAGAAATACCAAAAAATTTGGGGTCAAACCCATTTACCTGCTCTATAAAACCGCCCCAACAAGTATTTATTTTGTCGAATTTTTCTGTGTCTGGATCTAAGTTCCACCGAGAAGGCGGCATTTCTGTAATAGCATCCACCCCGTCGCATAGTAAATGCCAAAAAGCTTCTGGACTACTGGCTTTAGGAAAACGACAGCCTATTCCAATGATTGCGATTGGTTCTCTCTTCATTCTCAGTTAAGACAGTTTATCTACAAGTAAAAGTTACGGGTAGAGTTTTTAAACCCCTTAAAACCATGTTCTTCCGCCACTCTAATTTATCTGAAGCTAACTTTAAATCAGGCAATTGTTGTACTAATGTGTTGATAGCAATTTGAGCCTGAGTACGTGCTAGCGATGCTCCCAAGCAATAATGAATATTATCACCAAAGGCAAGATGGTTATTCTCACATCGATTAAAATTTAACTGATCTGGGTTAGCAAACTGAGCAGGATCTCGGTTAGCAGACCCTAGACAAAGAATTATCTTTTCGCCTGCTTGAATTGTCTGGTTACCTATTTCTAGATTGTCAATGACAATACGTTTTGTCATCTGAACTGGGCTGTCGTAGCGAAGTAGTTCTTCAACAGCAATTTGGATAATTGTTGGTTCCCGAATGAGTGTTTTCATTTGCTCAGGGTGCTGTAGCAATGCTAGTATGCCATTGCCTATTGTATTCACTGTGGTTTCTTCACCTGTCATAAATAACAATATGCAAGTTGCCAATAGTTCATCTTGACTTAGTCTTTCATTTTCCTCTCGAGCTGCAATCAAAGCACTAATGAGGTCTTCTTGTGGATCTTTTTCTCGTTTGGCAACCAGGTCGCGTAAATACTCTTGAAACTCTTCAATTGCTTTATTGAGGATTTCGTATTCTTCTACCGACACCAGAGAATCCAAGATACGGGACAAAACATTAGACCACTGATGAAGCTGATTTTGAGCTTCGTTTGGTATTCCCAACATCTTACCAATTACAGTGACAGGAAGCGGACTGGCAAGATCGGCAATAACGTCCATAGTACCCTTATTCCTAACTTGGTCAAGCAAATCATTCACAATCTCCTGGATACGGGGACGCATACGCTCAACTACTGTAGGAGAAAAGGCTTTAACAACCAATCCGCGTAATCTAGTATGGTCTGGCGGATTTATATAAAACAAAAATTTGTTGCTGATATGGACAAGAGCATTCAGATTCTTCCCTTTATCTTGGAGGTATTGGTTCTTTTGTTGGATTAATTCTGATTGATCGTGACTGCGAACAAGTCCACTTCTCAAAACTGCTTTCACATCGCCATAACGAGTCAGAACCCAATCACCTCCAACAAATAGTTGATGTACCGGCTCTTCGCTGCGGAGGCGATGGTAAGTTGGATAAGGATTTGCGTGAAACTCTTTGTTAAAAGGATTGAATTTGAACGCTTTGGTTGCTGTTAGTTGTTGGGAATTGTCAGCGCTCATAAAGCCTCGCCTATTGTTATTTAGAGTATTCCATTGAACGGGACTTAAACACTAACTGGAGAGGTTATTGATTGCAATAACAGACTTTTCTCTGCTAAGTGTTGAGCAAGCGCTTTGATGTTGGGGTACTCCCAAAAAAGAGTGGGTTCAAGTTCATAGCCCATCCATTGCGCCAATTCACCAGTCATGCTGACCGCTACCGAGGAATCTAGACCGTATGCAGCAAAAGGTTCTCGAATATCTATCTCATCTCGGGGTACTTTCAGGGACAAGGCGAGATGAGAAACCAGCCAAGTTGCGATCGCTTCTTCTGTAAAAGCTGGTTTTAACGATTCAAGATTGGACTCAGACTTATTTGAAGAATGCAGTTCTACCCAAAGGGCTTCTACTTGTTGTTGGAGTTGTAGTAAGTCTATTTGTTGAAGATTTGCTGTCCAATCTCCGACCACATCCAAATTTCCATTTAAAAAACCATCCCGACAAGCATGGCGCTGAATCTTACCACTGGATGTTTTCGGAATACTCGCTGTTTTCAGTAGCACAACAGCATAAACTTGTAGCTGGTGCTGCTCAGACACTACCTGACAAATAGCTCTAACTACCTCATCGACATCTAGCTTTTGTAAGTAACTTCGCTCTACCTCTTGAACAATGACTAGGCGTTCAACACCTGCTACCTCCATAGAAAATGCAGCCCCGCTATTTGGTCGTAGTGCTGAATGACTCTTCTGGACTGTCAATTCAATATCCTGGGGATAATGATTTTTTCCCCGGACGACAATCATGTCTTTGATACGACCTGTAACAAATAATTCCCCGTCAAGCAAAAATCCTAAATCTCCAGTCCGGAGAAATGGTCCTTCTCCGGTATCTTGCAGTTGTACATTAAAGGTCTGTTGAGTCTCCTGAGGTCTTTTCCAATAGCCACAAGCTACACTCGGCCCCAAGAACCAGATTTCTCCTATTTGTCCATCTGGACACTGAGTTAATGACTCAGGGTTAGCGATCGCAATTTTTTGGTCTAACCAGCTTTTACCTACACCAACAATTGCCTTAGTATCCTGTTCCTGTCCTGTAGCAATCTCTACGAAGTTTTGCTGAAAAGCTTTATCCTTAAGGGAGCAAATAACTGGTGGAGCGCTTTTCAAACCCCCAGATATAATTAAAGTTGCTTCAGCCATTCCATAGCAGGGGTAAAAAGCATTTCTTTTAAAGCCACAATCTTCAAAGGTGGCTGAAAAGCGCTCAATAGTTTCCGCACGCACAGATTCAGAACCGTTAAAAGCGACCTGCCAACTACTCAAATCAAGTAGGGAGAGCTGTTCGGGGGTAATCTTATCAACACACAGGTCATAAGCAAAATTGGGTCCACCGCTGGTCGTTGCTTTATAGCGGGAAATGGCCATTAGCCACCGCAAAGGTTTCTGGAGAAATGCAGTCGGTGACATGAGAAAGCTTGGTATACCTAAATACAAGGGTTGTAGCACATTCCCAATCAGTCCCATGTCATGAAATAAGGGCAACCAACCGACGAAGATTGTTTCCTCCGTATGTTGGAACGATCTCTTGATCGTTTCCTGATTATGCAGCAAATTACCATGACTTACCATCACCCCTTTTGGTGTCCCTGTAGAACCCGAGGTGTACTGGAGAAATGCCAAAGTGTCGCTATTTATTTTTAAAGGCTGCAAACAAGAAGCAAAGTCGTTAGTAAGATTTTCGGTAGCTATGTAATGCAAAGCTGCCAGTTCTGGTTCAAGTGTGAAACTGTTTTCAATATTGCTTAGAACAGATGTTGTTGTGAGGGCGAAACTAGCTTGGGCATCTTTGACAATAGCTTGCAGTCTTGTCATGCGCTGATTTCGGCGTGGTGGATACACCGGAACAGCAGTCACACCTGCGTATAGACACCCGAAAAAAGCCACAATGAATTCTAGTCCTGGCGGGTATAAAAGCAACGCTCTTTCTCCAGTAGCGTTCATGCTCTGTAGCAGGGCGGCAAGTGATCGCGCTTTTTGGTCTAAAGCTTCATAGGTTAAGCTAACTTCTTCTGTTTCTCCATCTACCAAAAAGGTATACGCTACCTGGCTTTGTTGCTCTAGCGCTCTTTTTTGTAGAAGGCTAACTAAACTAGCTTCACCAAGAGTGGGGATAGAAAATAAATTGTTGTTCATCTGAACTCAGGCTTGTTACTAGTAATAACTATTACAGTGGTATTCGACTTCATGCGTAAATGTCAATGGATGAGTTGAAATCCTTGGTAAGGGCTTTTGGTGCCGTACCTCTACACAGAACACCCCTATTAGGACAAGTCGGCGGTAGAGGCTTTCAACCGCGTACCGCCGCGAATTGATTGTTGTCCTAAGCATCAATCCGTTGCTATAATTAAGTACTACAAATTAGGGTGCGCGTGGGTGAGCTACAAAGTTTATTCTGTCTAGTTTTCAGTCTTTTTTTACGTTGAACTCAGGTAGGCTGAATTACCAGGCGAATGTCCAATTCATCTTGTCAAATATTATTAAGCGCAACCAAACCTTCTGCTGCCCGAAGTACGCTCTGTGTTAGGGCATCACTTCCATTAGGTTCATCGGTAACAGACAAAACTACCGATACTGGAGCAATCAGGAAACCTTGCTGCTTTGAACGGACTTCTGCCTTCTGCCTTTCTTTTGTAACTATTGTTAAGTATAGTAGAGTCTGCTTTGGGGTCGCAACCCACAATCAGAATGCGCTGACCCATTTCTGCCATAGCGGCAAGGGTGTTTTGGGAGGTGGTGGATTTACCAATACCGCCTTTACCGTAGAAAGCTATCTGTCTAATTTTTTCGTCGGACATGATTTTTGATCTCCTGCAATTGGTTGGTTGGTGGGTCTGTTATGAGGTGTCACATCTGTTGGGTTACAGTGGTGACCGTTTATAGAACCTCGCCAGGGGGCGATCGCTCTACAACAGAAACTTTTAGTAATAACATTTAGTTCTTCGGTAATTTTCTCTTGATAAGTACTTTACAAGTACGTGATAATGTGCTGTCTTCCTGAAACACCAAATAGGACTCAAGTGCTATTCGTCTTCAATCAATGTCTAAGTCTTTCACCTGTTCAAAATCGCGTCTTTCAAAGATGCAACACGAGCAAGAACAGCGTTTGTGTCCTCTGGCGACAACCCACGTACAGCTACTGCCTCATTGAGGTGCTTTGCTATAGCATCGAAGTGTGGTTGCTGTAGATTCATGCCGGTGTGTGTTGTCTCCATTGTACGACCATTGTATTGGTCTGGACCATCAAAAATCTTAGAAAAGAAAGTGGCTTGTTGATGACGTTGCTTGTCCATGTTTGTATGAGCAAAATAGTGATTGAGAGTGCTGTCAGCCATGATGCGTTTGTAAAACTCATCCACTATTTGGTCGATACCCTGCTGTCCACCAAGTTTGTTGAATAATGTATCCATATCCTTTACCTTTGAAGCGAGTTTTTGTTTTGTTAATTGTTAATTGTGGTAGTGCTACTCACTATTCACGATTAACCATTAGCAATTAACGTCTATGGATTGAATCCTACTTGGTGTTTCAGGAAGACTGCATATTACGGGGAGTGGGAATTGGTGTCCCATAACCTATTACCCATTCCCCATTATTACCAAACTCCTCATTTTGAAAGAGTAACTAAAGATTCAACTGGTTCAACCACAATATCTTGGCTGATGCGATCGCGCAACCGAGCTTCGATAGCAATTTTGAGGGTTGCCATACTGCTAGAACAGGAACCGCAAGCACCTTGAAGCATAACCTTGACGCGATCGCCATCAACATCGTACAGTTCCACGTCTCCGCCATCAGCCATGAGAACGGGTCTGACTTCTTCATCCAAAACTTTTTGAATCAGAGATATTTTTTGCACCGGAGTCAGCGGTTTGGATGGCTTTTCAGTCGTCGTTTTGTTTGCGGAAGCAATCACAGGGACAGCGGATTTTTGCACTGATGTAATGATGTCATCAATATTTGCTAAACAAGAGCCGCATCCGCCACCAGCTTTCACATAGTTTGTGACTTCTTCAGCAGTCGTCAGGTTGTTTTCTGCAATGACACGCCGAATTTTATTCTCGGTGATACTAAAGCAGGTACAAACTAGCGCTCCTTCATCATCCTCTTCATGAACTTCTCTGACAATGCCTCGGTAATTGAAGATTGCTGCCTCTAGCGCTTCTTGCCCCATGACTGAGCAGTGCATCTTCGCTTCGGGCAATCCACCAAGGTAATTAGCAATGTCTTTGTTGCTCACCTGGAGGGCTTCGTCTAAAGTGAGGTTCTTTATTAATTCTACCAGAGCTTCCGAAGAAGCGATCGCACTTGTGCAACCAAAAGTTTGAAAACGGGCATCGAGAATTTTGTCACTCTCAATTTCTACTTTCAGATGCAGTCTCAGAGCATCTCCGCAAGCTATGCTACCGACCTCTCCAGTAGCAATCTTAATTCCAGCTTCACCAGTCTCTTCTAATTGTCCTTGATTTTTAGGATTATAGAAGAATTCCAATACTTTATCTGTATATTCCCACATAAATAATCTTGAATCTTGAATTTTGGATTTTGGATGCGCGGATTGTTGGCTAATAGCTAATTGCTATTAGCTATTGACCATTAGCGATGGGCTAGTGCTTGTTGTTGCAGCCAACCGGCTTGATCATTTTTGAAGGGTGAGAGGGCACGAAGACGTTCCACGATACCGGGCATGACTTCTAAAACTCTATCAATCTCGGCCTCTGTAGTGAAACGGGAAAGGCTGAAGCGGATAGAACCGTGTAAAATTGTGTAGGGTAAGCCCATTGACCGCAAGACATGAGATGGTTCTAGAGATCCAGAAGTACAAGCAGAACCAGAAGAAGCACAAATACCGTGTTGGTTCAAGGAAAGTAGAATTGCTTCACCTTCAATATACTTGAAACCAATGTTAGCAGTGTTAGGCAGTCTTTGAGTGGGATGCCCGTTGATTTCGCACTCAGGAATTGTCGCCATTAGGGTTTGTTCTAGGCGATCGCGCATTTGCTTTTCTCTGGCAGTCGCCTCTTGGATGTGCAGTCGTTCTAGTTCAGCAGCTTTGCCGAGAGCGACGATTCCTGAAACATTCTCTGTTCCTCCACGCCTTCCGCGTTGTTGGCTACCGCCAACGATTAGAGGACGGAATCTCACTCCACGCCGTAGATACAAAGCTCCAATCCCTTTAGGTGCATGAATCTTGTGCCCGGAAAGGGTCAACATATCAATGGTGCTCGTCTTCATATTCAGAGGGATTTTCCCGACTGCTTGCACCGCATCGACATGGAACAGAGCGCCACACTCTTTAGATCTTAACCCAATTTGCTCAATTGGGAAAACTACACCGGTTTCATTATTGGCATACATAATCGTCACCAAAGCGGTGTTACCTGTGAGCGAAGCTTCCAGTTCATCGAGATCCAACTGTCCCTGACGGTTCACTGAAAGATAGGTAACGCTATAACCCTGCGATTCCAACTGCTTGCAGACATTTAACACTGCTGGGTGTTCCACTTGCGTGGTAACAATGTGTCGCTTATCTGGCTGCGCTAATAGTGCGGAACGAATAGCGGCGTTATCTCCTTCTGTGCCACCACTGGTGAAGATAATTTCTGATTCTTCAGATTCGAGTAAAGCCGCAACTTTTTCCCGTGCTTGCTTAACAGCTTTACCGACTTGCCCACCAAAGGTATGCATACTCGAGGGGTTGCCGTAATAATCTGTCAAGTAGGGCAGCATCGCCTCTACAACTTCCGGGTCTACCTTAGTGGTGGCATTACTATCGAGATAAATGCAGTTCTTTTGCATTGCTTCCAATTTAATGTAACATGTGTGGCGACTAGCGATTAGCCGTTAACTTTTGACTCTTAACAACTAATAACTAAACTTTATGCTTTTGTAACTGTTCAGAGTATTTCTGTGAGCCAAAGCACTCGCTATCCAATACAATTAATGGTTGTGTCGATAGGCTTTTTATGGAAAGCTGGGGTTACGCACGAGTCAGTAGTGAGGAGCAGCAAACAGATAAAGGAGCATTGCGTAAGCAGATAGAGCGCTTGCGTGCTGCTGGATGCTCAAAAATATATTGGGATATTCAATCTCGAACAACCGAAGTCAGGGAAGGACTGCAACAATTAATTAATGATTTGAAAGCATCTCTAGCAGGGAAGGTAAAATCGCTGCAATTTACTCGGATTGACCGCATTGGATCATCATCACGATTGTTTTATTCATTGCTAGAAGTGTTGCGCTCAAAGGGAATTACACTGGTCGCTTTGGATCAAGGGGTTGACCCTGACAGCTTGGGAGGAGAATTAACTATTGATATGCTACTTGCCGCCGCCAAGTTTGAAGTGAGGATGGTGACAGAGCGGTTGAAAAGCGAACGTCGTCATCGAATAAGCCAGGGAAAAAGTCATAGGGTAGCCCCATTGGGCTACCGCGTCCTCAATGACAAGTATGTACGCGACTGTTCACCGTGCGTTTGCTTGTTGGAAGGAAAGAGAGAGCTAACAGTATCTGATCTAGCTCGGCATATTTTTAATACTTTTTTCGAGTGCGGTTCAGTTGCTGCTACAGTCCGCAAACTGCATTCAGATTTTGGGATCGAGGTAAACGCTTTTAATTGGAACAAGCCGGAAAGACTTTTACAGGTGATCAACGACGATGACCTTGACAACATTGCATTTACACCTGTCAATGCTAGCCATCCTTGGCGTTATCCCTGGTCTGGATTAAGATGGTCAATCCCAGGATTAAAGTCAATATTGGTTAATCCTGTTTATGCAGGGGGATTGCCTTTTGATACTTACGCTAAGCCAAAGGGGAAGCGCAAACACTTTGATGAGTGGAAAGTAAAATGGGGAACCCATGATGATGAGGCGATAATCACCTGCCCCGAACATGAGCGAGTCAAGCAGATTATCCGGGGAAACAGAAACAATCGTTGGGCTTCAAGAGAAGATAACGAGGTTAACCCGTTTTCTACTTTAATCAAATGCGCTCATTGCAGTGGATCAATGACTCGCCACGCCAAACGGGTAAACAAAGATGGGCAAGCTATCTATTATTTCCAATGCCGTTTATACAAAGCAGGCAGCTGCAGCAACAAAAATATGATTTCATCAAAAATTCTCGATATCCAAGTGGTTGATCTATTGGCAAAAGAAGCTGAACGGTTGGCGAACTTGGTGGAAGCAGACGAGCAACCTGTAGAAGAACCCGCAGAGGTCAAAACACTCCGAGTTTCCCTTAATACGCTTGAAACACTCCCAGCAAATCCGGCAATCGATCAAGCTAAACATCTGCTCAGAGAACAGATTGTACTAGCACTTGCAACAAAAGACAATTCGTCTAAGCAATTCCTCATTGCTAAGGAACGAATTATCCAGGCTTTTTCTAACAAAGGTTACTGGCAAGGACTAAAACCACAGGATAAACGGGCAATACTCCAGGGCTGCATTAGAAAAATATTCGTAGATGGAAACTTCGTTACAACCATCGAGTATTCCTACTAAGCTGTTTCGCGTTTCCGTTTAGTCTCTGGCTTCGGTTCTGGAGTAGCCGAGGCAAATTTTAGTTCTTTATGTTTCTCCCATTCAAGAACTGTGCGAATTACCACTTGTGACCAAGATTCGTAAGCCATAAGTACCACTGATCAATACTTTGAAAATAGCTAAGATTGAGAAAAAAATTTGTTCCTCGCAAGCCAGAAGCCCGTAAACGCGATGGCTATTACCAAAACCTTTATCCTGGATTGAGTTTGAGCATTTTAGACGCAGTGCGAATTATGACAGTACGTTGACAGGGTATTTGATCTCAAATCTAAAGTACCCTTTATTGACCAATTCTGCGCCAGATGCACGCCTCCCCTTGGCTCTGATGTTCGTGGGGAAGCTGAGGGCTGGTGGAGAAAAGCCGATGAGATCGCCAAGCAACAGAAGCTATTACACTAGGCAGGGGTGGGATAACCGAAGTGTCCAAAGCAACGGATCTGTTACCAAAAACAAGTTGACTTTGAATTAACTGGGTTATATAATAACGATTGTTAGATATAAAAAAAGACTTAGGGCTTGCTGAAAAAGTCTACCAAGCGAATCTGGAGGTAAAACAGCTTGAAAAATAGAGAATTCGTCGCTAATTTACCCGACGATTTTCAATATGAGTGTGCAAGGATTTTGAGCCAAAGGACGCTATGAACTGGCACCTTTTTGGTCAATCAAAGCCTAGCAATCTTATCTAGCCTACCTTCCAACTTGTTCAGCAAGCCCTATTTATTCCTGTGGATTAGTACGCTTAGTCGTGTTGATTCTTTAACGGACAAGTGATTAATATTTATTTCCTTTATGCCTAAAATTGTTGACCATGACCAATACCGCAAAGAACTACTCAGCAAGAGCTTTGACCTATTTGCCAAAAAGGGCTATTCTGCGATTACAATGCGTGAAATTGCTCAAGGTATAGGCGTTTCTACTGGAACATTGTATCACTACTTTTCCAGTAAAAAAGCTTTGTTTGAGCAATTAGTTGAAGAAATAAGTCAGCAGGATGTATTGATGGCAACGGCTGAGTTGCAAGGAACGCAAACGCTACAAGAACGCATGGAAGCTTTCGGGATATTTTTGGCTAAGAACGAGGATTATTTTATTAAGCAGATTTTGCTTTGGGTTGATTTTTGTCAGCATCAAGACTCAAAGGAAATACGGAGTAGTGGTGGGTTTAAACGTGCTAATAAGCGGTATCAGCAGGCAGTCAGTGATTTTTTGAACATTCACGACCCGGTGCTAATATCCTTGGTATTGAACCTGAGTGATGGCTTAATTCTGAAGCGGCTATTTGGGAATGAAACTATTTCTCTTACCGAACAATATGCCCTATTTGGTAAAATGCTAACAGCATATATGGAGAAAAACATATTGAAAATATAATCGATTTATTAACAGTTTCAAAGATTAAATATCTCGGGATAAATCATTTAATTTTCAGTTTTAGTAAACTGTTACACTACTTTTTAACGAGTATGTATACTTAATGAAGTGTCAATAAAAACGAAGTATTATATCCAGTTTTGCGTCAATTTTAGAACTGCAATTATCTTGCCAAATAAATAATAAAAACTTTGTTCAAATTTTAGATAGGAATGAGAAATTATGCGTTTGAAGCTATTATCTAAAAATTCAAATCGATGGTTGATTGGGTTAGCCTTTGCTGCTCTTGCCATCACAGGTGGAATTACTGTTCATGCGATTTCTCAGTTTGGGCAAGACAGATCAAGATCGTCATCTAAGTCTGTAGAAACAGCACTTCCTAAAGTGGCTGCACTAGGACGACTGGAGCCAGAAGCAGAGGTGATTAAGCTGTTTGCACCTCTGGCATTGGATGGCGATCGCATTGCTCAACTACTAATCAAAGAGGGTGAACAGGTAAAAGCCGGACAAGTTGTGGCAATTCTTGATTCACGAGATAAACTAGCAGTGGCAGTGGCAGGTATTGCCTTTGCTGATATGCTGATATTTGTGCAAATGGGCTTTCAAGATGCACTTTATGAGAGTGCGACACAGCCTCATCGCCTGCTGGAAGCAGATTTGGTGATGACGAATCCCCAATTTCAAACCCTTTTCTCTGTCAAAAGCTTTTCTAGAGAACGGCTTTATCAAGCGTTAAGCCATGAAGGCGTTCAGTCGGTTAGTTATGTCTACATCGGTTCGGGACAGTGGAAAAATCCAGAAACTCGAATTAACCGCGCCATTTTGATTTGGGGAGTTGATCCAGAAGCCCCTAGCTTGAATTTGCCAGAGGTGAAGCAAAATCCGACGCAGTTAAAACTCTTGAATAGAGTCTTGTTTGACCGTGCTGGACGTCCGGAGTACGGGGCGATCGCTGACGCTGTACAAAAACACGGAACGCTGGAAGTAGAACTCAATCGCCAGAATATTCAAGTCATTGGACTGTTTACCGTTGGTAGTTCATTTGCTGCTGATGGTAATGTCATCACGAGTCATTCAACGTTTTTGAAATTGTTTCCAGAACGTCAACCTAATCAGATAGAAGTCGGTTTAATTAAGCTCAAACCTGGTGTTGATCCGACTCAAGTCCAAGCACAGCTGAATAAAGAATTGTCACCAGATGTACGAGTTTTAACACCACAAGGTTTTGCGGCGGTAGAAAAGTACTACTGGGAAAGTCAAGGAGCGATTGGATTCATTTTCGGACTTGGTGTCATTGTGGGATTTATTGTAGGAATCGTGATTGTGTACCAGATTCTCTACAGTGATGTTTCCGATCATTTACCAGAGTATGCTACGTTGAAGGCAATGGGCTATAGCGACGGCTATCTTCTCGGTGTTTTGTTTCAAGAAGCATTGCTGTTGGCGGCATTGGGTTATGTGCCTGGATTTTTGATTGCGATCACACTCTACCAAGTAACATACGCAGTAACTTTGCTACCTGTTGCTATGTCGCTCTTACGTGCAATCACTGTGTTTGTCATAACAATAATGATGTGCGGCTTTTCTGGGGCAGTGGCAATGCGGAAGTTGCAATCTGCTGACCCAGCAGATGTGTTTTAGTGGGTAAGCGATGACAGAAATACACAAATAAGACTATGGAAAAAGTAACTTCTTCTCATAACCCGATTCACATAGTAACAACTCAACCCGTTATCTCTGCCCATCATCTCAACCATTACTTTGGTAGCGGTGAGCTTCGCAAACAAGCATTATTCGACATTAACTTGGACATTTACCCATTTGAGATTATCATTATGACTGGACCTTCAGGTTCAGGAAAAACGACCTTGTTGACCCTTATGGGAGGACTGCGTTCTGCCCAAGAAGGAAGTCTGAAAATTCTGGGACAGGAAATGTGTGGTGCTAGTAAGAAGCAGCTACGGGACGTTCGCCGTCAAATTGGCTATATTTTCCAAGCCCATAACCTGATGACGTTCTTGACAGCTAAAGAAAATGTACGGATGTCAATGGAGTTGCATGATGAGTTTCTGGATCAGGACATGAATGCCAAAGCTGTTGCCATGCTGGAAAGTATCGGTTTGGGACATCGTGCCGATTACTATCCAGAGAAAATGTCTGGTGGGCAGAAGCAACGGGTAGCTATTGCCCGTGCCCTAGTTTCCCAACCTAAAATCATTTTGGCAGACGAACCCACTGCTGCGCTAGATAAAAAATCCGGGCGTGATGTCGTGGAATTGATGCAGAAACTTTGCTTGGTCGAGTGATTCCAGCGTGCGTGCTTCGCAAGAACGAAGAAATTGCTTCAGTTTCGACCAACACAGTTCTATGGGAGATAGATCTGGAGAGTAGGGGGGCAAAAACTTGACTTTTGCACCGACGGATTCAATTGCAACTTTTACACGCTCAGCGTGATGAACTTTTAAATTATCCATGACCACAATCGCTCCTTTCCACAACTGAGGTGCTAAGACCTGAGTCACATAAGTGAGAAATACCTCAGTATTTATACTTCCTGGCACAGTCATCGCTGCAACGAGTCCATCGAGGTTTAAACCACCAATTAAAGAAACGTTTCCACCCTTACTTCCAGGGATACTACCAACTGCTCTTTCACCATCTACTGCTCTAGCAAACAACCTTGACATTGATAAATTCAATCCAGCTTCATCGACAAATATCAGGTTTCGGACATCAATCCTATCTAAAGTTCGGCGATAATCATGCCTTAACTCTTGCACTCGTGGGGTATCTTGCTCGCTGGCATAAAGACTTTTTTTTTACACGTAAGCCTAATTTTTCTACCGCACGATGCATTGTAGTGATACTCACACTAATCCCTGTGCGTTCTGCATAGCGATGCCTGCGGCGGGCTACGCCAACGCATAATTCTCTGAGCAACAAATCATTTTTTTCCTCAACCAAAGACTGGATAATGCTCAGGTCCTCGTTTTGAATTGTCGGCTTTTGGTATCCGCCACGTCGCTTCGCCTCAATTTGTCCATTTGTCCGATACTGACGCAGTAGGTTTCGTACAAATGACAAGCTGATCTTGAATCTTTGCGCCAACTGGCGTTGAGAGCCTTCTTTTGCAACACACGCCATAATCACGCGCTCACGCAAATCCCTTGAGTAAGATACTGGCATCTATTCAAACAATACTATCTCTTCAGTGTACCAAGCTCTGTAGTTCAATTACCTGAAAATTGCTGTAAGACCTTAGCCTCATTCTGCCTGAGTCTGTAACTGGTATTGGTAACTCGTGACCCGAGCAAATGTGGTCCGATGAAGATTACGGGTAACGCTCCTAAAGTCACTAGAGCTAGTCGCTGCTCTACGACGAAGAGTAGGAGGGCACTAATAATCATTAAAAAGATGTTGTAGATGCCCTTTGGGAAATCAATTGCGATCGCTCTCTCAATATCAGTCAAATCGCTGGAGAAGCGGGACATAAGTTCACCCGCCTGAACGCGAGCGTAAAAACTTAAGGAGAGGTGCTGCAAATGATTGAACATTTTGAGACGCATATCTTTCAACACACCTGCTCCTATGAGGGCACTGAGATAATCCTGACTCAGGCTAGCTAGAGAATGAATTATGAAGACAACAGCCAGTCCGCTTAGTAAGAGTGCAAGAAAGCGACCATCACCAGTAGCTATAACGCGATCAAAGATCAACTGATAGGCAAAGGGCAGAAGCACCTCGAAGGCTAGTTGAAGTAGCATCGCCGGGACGATCAAAAGCCCTTGAAGCCAGTACATCTGAAAAAAGCTGAGGGAAAATTGCAATAACCATAGCTTAAAAATAGGATTGTAAGGTACCACGGCGTCTGATGTCTAAAGTTGCACAATGAAATGCACCTCCAAAGGGATTAAAGTGCATAAAGTTACACGGTATTGGCTTAAATCCCCAATCTTTTAAGGCACGAATTGTTGGTTCTTGAGACTTTTCACATATTACCCTCTCTTCGTCCAATAGTAAAACATTCATACTTAACCACATACTACACAGAGCAGCATTTTCATTAAAAAAGCCTCCTTTAACAATGACTGGTTCCGGTGCAACCAAGATATCCCACGATTTTAAAATTGATGGCAACCTATTAACGTCAATGTATTTTGGGTTAATCATTACTTTTCCAGCTCCAAGAGGCACAAATGTAGTGTCAATATGCATTGGCTGCTTTGAATTCGTCTCAATAACATGAACTCGAAATCCTTCTCCCAAATGACGTCGTACCCAATTGATTCCCGCGTCGTTAGTTACATTACTCTTAGTTACAAAAATATCTTTACCGCAACGGCTAAAATCTGCTGCATCGAAAACTACTTCAGATTCGTCGATCACATATCGTATCTGTTCTCCATCTTTGGGAACAGCGTATTTTTTATCATATAGAGAATTTAGTAGAAGAGGCTTTGGAGCAGAAGTCCATTTTGCACCTTGTTCAAAATATTCCTTAAATAGTGAATAATAGGCATGACGTTCAAAATAACGGCATCTCCATGACATAGGTGCCTCAATTATTTCATTGCCTATCACCAGAAAACAGTCTCGAGGGCAAGCTGCACAAAAGCCCCTAGATGACCAATGTGGGGTAGAAAATTTTCGATGGTAATCAGCTATACTAGGACGTCTGACTTTAACACCTTCTGATTCAAGAATATGGATAAACTCATCCAATTCTTTTTGTGCTGGCTCAATACCCCATTTTTGGGAAATTCTATAGCCACCTCCAATAAGAAGAAGATTATAAAGCTTTTCGGGAATACCACCTAGCAAAGCTATATGTCTAGGAGGATGACTAGCGCCTTCTAGCCTACCGACAACAACTTCCTCTAATGGATCCCATTCATTGTATGAGTTAACAACGCATCCAGTTGTTATAGGAAAGTCACTTTCATTGTGAATTTTATCTTGAGCCAATTCATTTGCAATCGACATCTTTTTCTCCTCTTATTTGAAATGTTTCAATTCAGTCAGATATTATGAGCTACTAGTTGGACAGCCAAATTATCACAAGTACCAATAACTTTATTACTGTGGATAATTTCTGCAACTGTAATAACATAGGGTTCTTGAGAATCATCAATTTCTTTTACCGTTATCCGAAATTGAACTTTATTTGCTTCCTTAGTTATCTCACCCCGAAATTTGGCATTACTTTTCAAATTTTTACAGTAGTTGAATTTGAATGCCTCAAACTTCGTATGTAATCCTAAATAGTACATATAGAAGAATACAACCTGGCTACAGCCCTCTACTAACATCGTTCCAGGCATAACAGGATCGTTTTTAAAATGCGCTTCAAATATCCAATGTTTGGGATCTATATCTAATTCACCCAAAATTTGACCTAATCCCCACGTTCCTCCTTGAGGATTTACTTGTAAAATTCTACTAATCATTAGTAGTTTATTGCTGCTAAGGGCAAAGGGCTTTTTCGTAAGGTACGCAGCGCCAAAACAGAGATTAAAATTACCTGCTTGCAAAGCTTGAATCTCTGCATCGCTAAACTTTGTTTTATAGCAAGTCAGGAAAGGTGTAAAATGTTGTTTTAAAATAGCTTCTTCCTTGGACACAGCAAATACAGGTAAGCCTTTGGAATTATTTAAATCTGCTTCTGAAAAATAACCTGAAATAGCTTTGCATACTATAAACTGCCGATTTTCATAATAGCAATTATATTCGTATTGAACAAGCAAATTATTTTTAGTTTTTATCAGCTTATGGATAAAGACTTCTCCGCGTATCGTATTTCCTGGCTGAGGAAGCTCATCTAAAATCTCAACCTGGCTATCTAAAGCGCGGTAGCGTAGTTTCCCTTCAAACATCATGTCACAACCTATGTAAGCCAGCGCTAAAAGCATGGTGTGGGACGCTTCAAAGGGAATCAATCCAGTTAGTACGTTATCAGTTGCATAAAAGCTGTCTGGAGGAATGTCATACTCCCATTCTATTGTGCATGGCTCCAATCTACCTCGCTCAGCTGTCATTTTGGTTACTCTGCTGACAAACATAAATGGGGATGAAGGCGTGCGTGTACGTATGGGATAGCAATCCATTTTTTGATAATAATCCCCCAGTACATTAGAGATTTTACCCTCCACCATTTCAGCAATCTGTTCTAAATTCCAAACAAAAATTCTTGATTTAATATCTGCCACTATACTGCCAGAATTAATAGGATGATCTAATATGGAAGGGATAATTTCCAATGCTTGATTTTCTGGTAAATCAACAGACTCTCTAAGTAAATTTGTCGTTTCTATAACAGGCTGAGTAATGGTTAAAAGGCGGTTCAATTCTTCATAAAATGCGGATTGAATTTCCAAGAATAAATTTTGATAATTTGCATTCGATATAACCTGAATTTTTAGCGGGATTTGTTTGCAGTTTAACAAAGGAGATGGATCTTTTGTAGAATGCTTATTTTGGTTCATAAAAACTTTAAAATTTATGTTTTTAAATTGCCGGATGTTCTCTTCACTAAGGATACGATCCCCCATCCTTGCCGTACCATTTAATAAGGTTTTAATGACTCCTTTGCGAAGAGCGATGTGAGGTAGCGATCGCTCATTTTTTTGCTGAAGTTCACAATAATGACCTTCGCCCAAAATCAGATGAGCACAGGAGTAATCATTGCTCATACCGTTAACAGCAGCAAACCGTTTAGGTTTCTTATCTGATAGCTCCCATGATTGACCAGACTGCTGCATGGACAAGGCTGGAAAAAAACGATGATAAAGACAAAGAGATATTTTTATGATGCTTGCCATGCCTGACAAGACAAAGCTGTTACCAACATTGGTTTTAACTGAACCTACCTGTTTTTGAGCGAGAGAATAGAGCTTGCTCAACCCCGCTATTTCATCACTGTCTTGTACAGCTATTAAACCATTTTGACTTAACTCGATATACTCCACCTCTTCAGGTTTAACTCTGGCTTCTGCCAAGGCACTTATAACTGCTTGACACACGCGGTCAGCTTCTGCTTCATTTCCATTCCCTTGGATAATCGCCAGGGATTCGATGCGGGCGTAAATCCTGTCTTGAGCTTTTTCTGCCTCTGCTGCTCGCTTAAGCACGATCGCGCCTGCACCTTCACCAAAAGTCAGAGTGCCCTTGCAAAACCTTTTACACCATTCTACGTGTTCCCAACCACTTGCTTGGTCGATAGCTCCTACTACTACAGCATTCACTTTCCCAAAGTCTAGTAGTAATCGGGCTACTTCAATTGCTTTGTATACAGAGTTTTCTTGTGCTGACACCGTGAAAGCTGGCCCTGTAAAATTCCATAGGGCTGAAATACGGCTCGCCACTAAATTTCCAATCAATCCCGTCATTCCTTCCACGTAGAAGCCAGGTGAAATACTATCTTTCAAGATGGATTCCAGTCTACTCATCTGAATATCCGTTAATTGAATGTTGAATTTATTGAGGCTTTCCCGCAAGTACCAGGGCATGTCGATCCGGGTGATGGTGCGGTGAGTGCTGAGATTCATTTCTGTGGCAATGATAACAGCTGTGTTGCTAAAACGCTGTTCTCGGGTGAACCCAGCATCACGCAAAGCCACATCAGCAACTTTCATCATGAATAAATGGTCAAATAACAGAGGTCCCGTTTCATTAGGGGGTATTTTGAAGGCGGCACAATCAAAATCAATTTTCTCCAAGTAGGCTGCTTTTGGTGCGGGTTCAACCAGGGTTTCCTCAGCCCCTGACCAACGCCAGGGTGGCAAGGATGCTATCACTTCCCGACAATGATAGAGCGCCTGGGCAAAAGCGTCAATTCCTTCGACAGCCTCAATGTGCATATGCATCCCCACAATAGCTAGGGGACTCGATTCAGTTTGTTTAGGCTGGACGAGCACAGGAGTTGGCTTAGTGGTTGCGGGAATATATTCTCTCAGGATCAGGTGGGCGTTGGTTCCGCCGAAACCAAACGCATTAATCCCAGCTCTTTTGGGTTGGTTTGTTTGAGGCCAAGGGGTATGTTCTTGGATGATATTTGCAGAATTTATAGCCTTATGCTCAGATACGATAGCATCCTTAATGCCAATGGTCGCTGGAATGATTCCTTCTCTCATTGCCCATATGACTTTGATCATGCTGACCATCCCAGAAGCTGTCAGCATATGACCTGTATGGGCTTTATTGGCTCCTAACATTGGTATTTTATGCTTGTCCGCAAAGAATTCCTCTAGAGAATTCAGTTCCGTTCGATCACCCAAAGGTGTTCCAGTTGCATGGCATTCTATATAATCTGCTGGTTTTGACTGCTGATAAGCCCGTTCTAGGGCAAGGTATTGTCCTTTCTTCGACGGACTCAGGATATGTTTCCCTCCGCCATCATTGGATAAGCCAATGTTTTCGACTACAGCATATATGCGATCGCCATCCCGTTCTGCATCTGAGAGTCGTTTTAAAACAAAAATACCTGCTCCTTCTCCTGTCTTGATGCCTTCGGAGGAGCGATCTAAAGGGATACTCCCTCCCTGGTTCGGGAAAGCATGAAGCACATTAAAGCCATGAATAACATAAAGGCGTTCAGGACAGCACACAGCGCCCGCAAGCATCATATCTACCTGACCACTGTTCAGGTGATAAGAAGCTAGTTCCATAACATTCAAGGAACTAGCACAAGCAGAATCGATTGTGTAGCGAATTCCTCCAAGTCTCAAACTACTACAGATGACACTAGCTGGCAAGCTAGCAGTTATAGCGTTGTCGAGAGAAATATTGAGTTCCGATGCTGGATTGTCAAAATGGAAATTTTGATGATTCAAGAGTTTTCTTACAAAATACTCCAATGCTTTCAAGTGCATTGATGAGAACAGTTTGCTAGAGTATTCTGTCGGAAAAGAGAGATTGCCGAAAATTAGCCCTGTTTTATTTAACAGTTGTTCATCATGAAAATAGCCACTATCTTTAAGGGCTTCCTTAGCTGCATAGAGAGACCAGTGAAATATCCTATCCAGGGTGATTAGCTTTTCGGGGGGAACTTTATAGTTATAAGGGTCAAAGCTAAATCCGCGAAGATAACCGTTTTTAGTATAGCTGATCTTGTCTGGCGTTCCTAGTTCTGGATGGTAGTATATTGACAGATCTCTGCCCATTTCTTCTCCAGTGAGTTCAGAAGTGACATCTAGGCCACTCATTAAATTTTTCCAGAATTCTTCAGGGTTCTTCGCGCCTGGGAACAAACAACCTATTCCAATAATGGCAATTTCATTCATTGAAATTAAACCTCCTTTTCCTCAGGACAATGTTTGTAAACTTTTCACGGCAAAACTCTTGTCTGAAATCTGGTTTTTCACCTTGCTCAATTCCTCTTTAAATGCCTCGAATGGCACTGTTAATATGCGTTAATGCGACAGATATCTGCGTTCATTATATGATAAAAAGCGTCTTCATAACTGTCGATGAATTTCTTCTGCGATACTTCGTGGTCTTTTTTCTGAGGTTTCAGAAAGAGCGTTACGTCAAACCGTTCTTGTAAGAAGAAAAACAACCAAGCTTGCCACCTGGCTAGGATACGTTGTCAGCTTTCCAATTGCAACATAAAAAACCTCCTCGAAGTCAATAATAAGAAACACCGTTCAACTCAATTTTCCAGAAATATTCAGGATTGTTCGCACCAGGGAATCAACCACTTATTCCAATAATGACAATCTCATCCGTCAAAAGTCAACCCCCTTTTCCCCAGAACAATGTCTGTAGTTTTTTCATAATGATGTAAGTGGCTCCTTGCCACTGAATATAAATTTTTCCAGTTTTATTAGATACAAAACTATTTACTGTTACGCTAATATTATTGCTCGAAGTTATCTCAGTTGAAACATAGAAATCTTGCTCAAAATCCAGAGGCTGGAATTGTTCAATTTTTTCAAAACCCATCGGCAAACAGCCCTCACCTAGTTGGTAATAAGTCCAGAGCAGTACATTATGCAACTGCACATCAGCTAAGTAAGGATTGAAAGAATTAACAGGAAACTGTCCTTGTTGTTTTTGCTCAACAACACCTAAATTACATAGGGAAGTAATTTTGCGTTCGTTGAGGTGCAAAACTTTTTTTACTCCTTGGAAGGTCTTGCCGTGAAAAAGGACACCTCCGTCCCCATATAGCTCATAGGATTTACCATCTGTTTGAAGATCTAGATTCTTGTAAATAGGCATCTCACCCCACTCTTTTTCAAACCGGAGTGTGGCACTATAGGAATAAAGAAAATGATTTTTTCCTGTTGGTTGACTGCTTATTCGTACTTCAAATGAACGCGCTATATCTTCAATAACAAGGGCAGTCGCATTAGCAAAATACTCTTTATGATACCCTTCTTCAAAAATAATTCCTTTGAACAGTTTGAAGTTTTCAACAGATCTGACTTTATAGTTTGGTAGAACATTTTCACAAGACTTCACCATCCAATTAACAGCACAGGTTACTGGTAAAACCGCATTTTTTCCAATAACATGATCTTTTAAAAACGGATTATCAGCTATTTCCAGAATTCGTCGGCTCTTTCTTACTGATAAGTCTTGTATAAAAGGATTTATCGGGATGCTCAATGGTCCACTGACAACAATTTGCTCTGTAGCATGCTCGTTGGCAATTATGAATTCATCTCGACATAATTTAACTCCCAATTCAACAGGAATAAGGTCGATTTTTTGCTGTTGATAATAATTCTTTAGAGTTGGATCTATCATTCCTCGCTCCCAAGGACCCCAGTTTATCGAAACAACACGACTTTTGGGGAAGAGATATTTGAAAGCATAAGTAAATTTATTGAGGATTTCGTTAGCTACGGCGTAATCGGTTTGACCTGTATTTCCGAAATAGCCAGCTACAGAAGAAAACAGAAAGACATATTTCAGATTTTCTGGATTGAAAATAGTGAGCAAATTTTCCAATCCTTTAATCTTAGGTTCGAGTACTCGATGGAAATCTTCCTGTGACTTTTTCTCAATCCGCTTATCAGCTATATTCCCTGCCCCGTGGATGATCCCCGTAATCACTCCTATGTTTTCTTGAACTCCCTCAAGCTGCTTTGCTAGCTCGGTTTTATTGGTAACATCTGCACTGATGTAAATTGCCTCTCCACCGCAGCTTTTTACACGAGCTAAAGTGGTTTGAATTTCACGTTGCGATCTTAAAGCATGTAGAACTTTGTTGACTTCAACGGGAGTTAATTTCTTTCCTTTTTGGATGAGGTTGTCAATAATACGCTTTTTGAGTTCGTTTTCATCAGTGCAGTCTTTAGCCCAATCAGGTTCGCAGAGCTGCAAGGCTGTACGTCCTAATAAAATAAATTTGGATTTATAGGCGGCAGCAAGTTCCACTACACAGTCAGCCGTAATGCCACGTCCGCCACCACTAACTAAAAATACGCTCTGAGCATTTGGCGTTTCCTGGGGATTATAGGCGAAACTCTTAATACGTTCTAGGGTTAGAGTCATTCTCTCTGTTTTAGTACGCCCAACTTCCAACAAACCAGTATCTGGATCTGCCATTTCCTCAATTACGATATTTGCAGCTTCGTCGGCGTTGATACTAGGCTCTAAATCGATATGACGGCAATAAACATTTGCCCATTCACGGTGTAAAGATTTGACCAAACCTGATAAGCCTCCGCCAATAATGGAATTAGCTTTTTCAACGGATGTTCCCATTTGACCATCAAACTGGGTAACGGTTAAAAAATAAGCATTACTACGATGTTTTGCAGTTGCATTCACAGAATCTTTTAGATGTTTAGCACATAGAAAGACTAATTTGACTATTTCTTTATCGTCCTCACGAAAAAGATCGCCTATTGATGCTGCGGTTTTAGCCGGTGGATGGACGTGGATAAATCCTCCAATCGGACCAAATTTTTCTTGAATCATACTCAGGGTTTCCTGTAGGTGCGATTCTGTTGCATCACTAAGGTTTACTACCTCAATCATTTTGTGCTCATTCCATTGATTAGAGATTAAATGGGCAGGGAAGTTTAGAATAATTGTTTTATGACCCTGCCCAAACAGCTTTTCTGCTAAAGCCGTTCCTAAGCCATTTCCTCCCTCGGCGATCAACCAAATAAAACCCTCAGCTAACCGCAGATCTCGCTGATCAGGTTTACTGACTAATTTTTTTTTACGAGCTGTCTTTCGATAGTCCTATGCTCGTGAAGATCGTCTGACGGTGGCGTTGTTTTGTCACCGGACAAGTACTCCTTCATGTACTCAACAACTTGAGCAAGTGTTCGCAGTTCTCCGAGCACTTCAGTATCCAGTTCAATATTCGGAAATTCCTCTTGCATAGATGCGAATATCTGTACCTGCTTAATTGAATCAATACCCAGATCTGCTTCCAAGTCCATACTTAAATCCAGCATATCGGCGGGATACCCAGTTTTGTCGCTTACTACCTCCAACAATCGATTACTGAGTTTAGTAACATCAACAGAGGCTGTAGATGGAGGGGGGGTACTTGAGCCATTGATAGAAAAAGTACTTTCTACAGGATGACTGATGTTTTCTGAGATGGTGGTAACAGGTTCTAAAGTAGGGTTAGTCTTAGGTGAAACTGTTGCAGGTGTACTGCTGGCTAATTGGCTAGCTGATACATCTGTAGACTTTTGCTCTTCTGGCTTCTTTGTCTGTATAGGATGACTAATGGATTCTGAGGTGATGATAATTGACTTTAAGGTAGCCTTAGGTGAAACTGTTGCAGGTGCAGACATACTGCTAGCTGATGCATTTGTAGACTTTTGCTCTTCTGGCTTCGTAAAAGGAAGCACTGTTTCAGTTTCGGAAATAGGATAATTGGGCACTCGGCGAGGCGAATCACCGTTTATCCCGTTGTACGAAGGGGAAACTTCAGGTAACTGTTCCGTTACTGTAGGTGCAGCCAGAAGTATGGCTGATTGACTAGCTGATGCATCTATAGACTTTTGCTCTTCTAGCTTCGTATAAGGAGGAAGCGCGGTTTCAATTTTGGAAATAGGATAGTTAGCTACTCCGACCGTAGAAGAATCATCGAGCGAACTGGTTGTATTAGGTGTAAGCTCTTCTCCTCGGATTAAAGCCAATTGGCTTTGTAAGTAACCTTCGTGATTAGCATTATAGTTAAACTGATTGTTCTGCAAAAGCTGTACAATTTGCTCTAGATTTTGCATTGCCCTCGGATAAACAGAAGAATTTTGATATTGTGCAAGCAAAACCGCTTGATGTTCAACCACCTTTGACAGTAAATCGATATATTTACCCTGATTATGATGGAACTGCTGATGAACTGCGGTTAATAGATTTTGAGCTTGAATTCGATTCATAATTTCAGTTTGATTCTCTAAATTGTTGACTTGAGCGCATTTTTTTTCTACAGAACTGCTTTCTTCTTGTTCAAAAGAAATAGCGGCTGTTTCTCTTGTTGTATCCATGAGCTTTTCCTCGATTGTGCATCCATTTGGAGATGATAACATTACTATTTAGATAGCGTTTTCTTTTGGATTAATGCATCTAATAGTGAAGAATCTCTTTGAAGAAGCGCTTTCTGTCTAAGTTCTTTCGTTTTCGGGTTTAAATAGATACTACCATCTATCGTGATGGGTAAGCTTCTTTGAGGTTTGGCTTCTTCAGTGGGTTTTGGCATCTGATAAGGATCTATATTTTGGAGTTCAAGACCAGCCACTAAAAGCTGAACTATAGAGCGACGGAATTCGTATTCCGCACTTTTTGGCGAACGTGGATTAACAGCAACCGCTATGTGATCTCGTCCTTTGAAAGTATCGCTAACAAAGCTGGTTAATACGCTTTTAGGTCCAATTTCAATAAAAATAGAACCTCCTTGATGATAAATTGCTTCGAGTCCTTGTCTGAAGGCAACTGGGCTTAGCAAGTGATCTGCCAGTATGGTTTTGATTTTTTCTGGTTGGCCAGGATAAGGTTCTGCAGTTACGTTGGAATAAACAGGCACAGAAGACGCTTGGAAGTTGGTTTTAGCAATTTCCTTGGCAAGCGGTTCAGCAGCATATCTGACAAAATCAGTATGAAACGCATTGGCAACAGCAAGAGGAGCCGATTCAACACTCTCACGTTGAAAGATATGATGCAGCGCTTGTATCGATTTAATCGAGCCTGCTAAAACTATCTGGGAACTTGAATTGTAGTTTGTAATTTTAATATCAGCAAAATCAGCCATGAAGCTCTTGATTTGCTCTTCATGGGTATAGACTGCCAACATTGAACCCGATTCCTGTCCAGAACAGTTTTCAGAACCCATAGCACGTCCTCTAGCTATGCTAAGTCCATAAAAATCTTCATCACTAAGAGCCCCTGAGGCCCAAAGAGCGGTAAGCTCACCAAAACTATGACCGATGGTAAAATCAGGTTTAAACCCGGCTTTTTTAAGTATGTTGTAAATTCCCGCACTGATAGCACCAATAGCCGGTTGTGCATATTCAGTTTTCGTTAGCTCATTTTTTTGTTCTTTCCGCTTATTTTCATTAAAAGTAGCAGGTGGATAAATAATATCAGATAAAATCCTCTGCTCATGTTTATACAAAAGTTGATTTGCCCGTGAGAGAGAGCTACGCATTTCAGGATAGTTGTTGGCGAGATCTGCCAACATGTTCACGTATTGTGAACCCTGGCCTGGGAATAAAGCTACAATCTTTCCTTTCAAATTCATGCCATGAGTGCGATAGTAGATACCCTTGGGATGCTGCCAGAAATTTTTGGCGTTATAGCGCAATGTAAATATTGCTTCTTGGAGGTATTCTATTGTTTGTTCCAAAGACTCACTGACAAAACCAATTCTTGCCCAGTCAGTAGGAATATTTTTGTCCTTATAGTTGTTGAGATATTGATGATAAAAATTCCTACCTCCTTCCGATTTAAACTTATGCAGCAACTCCTCACATATGTCGAACAAAGTATCGCGATCGGGTGCTTGCATGATTACGATATTGGGAACCTTGTGCATTCTATATTTGCCCTTATGTTCCGGCTGATATTCTTCCACGACCATGTGAAAATTAGTGCCTCCAAACCCAAAAGAGCTAATGGCCGCGCAACGTTTCGACCCATCAACAGGTTGAATCCAGGGTCTGGTTTCGGTATTTATATAAAAACTGGTGTTTTCAATATCAAATTGTGGGTTTGGTCGATTAACATTAATTGTCGGGGGCAAAATTTTATGATGAAGCGCTAGTGTGGTTTTGATCAAAGAAGCAGCACCAGCAGCTATGCGGGTATGTCCCATTTGTGACTTTATACTACCTAAAGCCACAGAAGACTTGGGAACTTCGTATTCAGTAAATACCGAAGCAATACTCCTAAATTCACAAAGGTCTCCAGCAATTGTTCCCGTTCCATGTGCTTCAACTAACTGAATCTGTTTGGGGCTTATTCCAGTTCGCTCATAGGTCCTCTTTAAAGCTTTTACTTGCCCTTCAAATCTTGGAGCATAAATACTTTTGGCACGACCGTCACTAGAAGCGCCCATCCCTTTAATAACAGCATAAATTTTGTCTTGGTCTCTTTCTGCATCCTCTAAACGTTTCAGAACGACCATTCCTGTCCCATCACCAAGAACTATGCCATCTGACGCTTCATCAAAAGGACGCGAACGACCTTCCTGGGAAAGTGCAGGAGTCTTGCTAAAACACAAGTAGGCTATGATCGTGCTATCTACGTTGACTCCACCGGTTAATACTGCATCACAACTACCATCAGCTAGTTCTGCGATCGCCATCTTGAAAGCAGCTTAGCTGCTAGCGCAAGCTGCATCAACTGTACAGTTTGTTCCTCCAAGATCGAAGTGGCTAGTAATCCGACCGGACACCACATTAGCTAATAAACCTGGAAAACTACTTTCTTGCCAGCCTGCATATAAATTTTTCAGTTTCTCCACGATGGCAGTAACTATTTCATCTGGAAAACAAAAATTTCTAATGACCTTTTCCCAGGAGGGAAAATCACTTCTAGTGGCAAGTTTAAATCCGGTAACGCCAGTACCTCCAACCCCAAGAATAACTCCTGTTCGATCACGCTTTGCAGCTGCGGACTCATCTCGCGTGTAGCCAGCATCCGCTAAAGCCTGCTTAGCTACCAGCAGTGCCATCATCTGTACCATACTGAGTGACTCCATTTGGAGCGGCGGGATGCCAAATTCTATAGTATCGAACTTTACCTCCGGAAGAAAAGCACCAGTTTTGCCATAAGTTTTATCTGGAGCTAAGGGATCAGGGTCGAAGTATTCATCCATCCTCCAGTACCCCTCATAATCTTTAGGGTCTTTATCAACTATTTCTCTAATGCAGTTTTTTCGGGATAAAATGTTGTCCCAAAGCTCTCCCACAGTTATTGCTTCTGGAAAAAGACTGCCCATTCCAACGATAGCAATGGGAATAGGGTGACGCACACTACTATTACTATTATTTGTCTCGAGCGAATTCACTATTATTACCTCTCTAAAATATGCAATACCAACATAATGTACGGCATCATTTTGCCCTGAGGGGGCGACATCATCTCGCCTACCGGATTGGAAACGAATAATTTCTATGGTTGAGAGGGAAAATCAAAGCTTTGACATTCCCAAAATTTAACGCTTGATTTTCTCCGTACATGCTAGAGTGTGATCGTTGATCGCCCTCTCCGATTGACAGAGAATGGCGGTTAGGAATAGGATTGAAGTACGCCACGCCTGCGGATATCCAGCGTCGCACAATGGAAAGAACCTAAGAAAGGATAGTAATCTTCAAACGTGCATGCGATCGGTTTAAACCCCCAGTCCTTCAATGCTCTGATCATGGACTCCTGGGATTTTTCGACGATGACTCGCTCTTCGTCTAGACTGATGACGTTCATGTTTACCCACTGGCTGATCACTTCCGTTCCATACAGTGTTTTGGGGACTGAGTCAGGTTTAGGTGCGATCAAAACATCCCATGACTTAAAGAAAGCAGGAAGCTTTGCAGAATCTATGTTTACCGGATTGATCATTACCTTCCCAGGCGCAAGGGGAATGAGTGTGGTGTCAATATGTAGTGCTTGCGGGGAGAGTGAGTCTACAACGTGAATTCGGTATTCGTCGCCTAGGTGGCGCTGCAACCACTCGATACCCAGCCTATTAGTGACATGGCTCTTCTGTCCAATAATATCGCGTCCGCAGCGCACGAAATCTGCTGCATCGAAGGTGGGCTCAAACTCGGCGATCACAAAGCGTATTTTCTCGCCGGGACCAGGAACTTTATAATTAGGGTCATACAGTGCATCCACCAGCTGAGGTTTGGGAGCAGAGGTCCACTTAGCCCCTCCCTGAAAGTACTCCTTGAGCAGGGAGCGATAAGCCCACGTCTCGAAATAACGGGTACGGTCAGCCATTGGAGCCTCGATGATTTCATTCCCGATCACTATGAAGACGTCACGGGGATTAGCAGCACTGAAGCCATTGAGTACCTTCCAACTGGGTGTGGAGAAAGATGCACCATAGTTCATGGGATCAGGGCGACGTACTACAACCCCTTCAGATTCCAGAATATGGACAAATTCCTCAAGGTTTTTCTTAGCAGCAGCAATGTGCCCTTTAGGATAGGGAAATCGCTGCGTCTCCATAAGCTTGCTCAGCTCGTTCATTTTATCATCTTGATCAGGAGGCAGCGCAGCCCGATAGATAGTGTGCCAGGCTGGAACCATTGCCCCATCGACAACACCAATGATAACTTCCTCAAGCAGATCCCATTCGTTGTAGGAACTTACGGGGCAAGTGTTAGCGGCTACAGTAAGTTTATTGGTTTGCATCGGTTTTCTCTTTGGTAGGTAATTTTTAAGGTCTGTTATTCAACTATTCCGAAAAGAAATGTGAGGCTAAATTCTTTGAGACAATATGACTTCTTAGGATTAGCTCCCCTGTGTTGAACTTGAAGGGACTGCGTTTAATTCTTGATAATTGCAAAAGGATATTGTCGCTCGGGAGGAGCTATAAAGTTTTGTTTGATGCAGTATTCCAAGTATGTTGACATTAAATTAATGTCAATGGGGGAACATGAAATACCTGCTTTGGAAAGAAAGTCTCGTGCGATTGATGTATCAATTTTAACTGCTGTATAAAGTACGACAGCATTCGGAGGTAAATCTGAACCTATTAGAAAACTTGTGAACAGCATTATGTTAGTAAAAGGAGAAGTATAAATTTTTTCTTCTCTTTCAACCGCATTATTTCTGAACAGCGCAACATATTCATCAAAGGGAATTATTTTTACTTTATAGCCAAAATCAACTAGCAAATTAACAAAATCATAATAGTATTTAACGTCTGGATTAACAATGTGAAATGTTTTACCATAAGCATCAGGATTAGATGCGAGGTAAAGAGAGGATTTTGCAGCATAATCTACCGGCGTTACGTAAAAATAGTCCTTGGAAAAATAAAAGAAGCCGGTTTCAACAATAGTTTTAATGATACTGTAGTATATCCCCTGAATAGTTGTACCTTTAAGCGGATAACAACCAGTTTTACTGTCACCGAACACATCACCAAGTCTCACGATTACCCATTTTAGTCCTCGTTTACCAGCCTGATGAATTAACTTTTCCGCTCTGATTTTGGTTAGCTCATAATTTTGATATTCAAAACTTTGTCCGACATCAAGATCGGTTTCTTGGAATACAAAACCAGACTGCAAAGTCTTATTACCTACTACACTATAGGTAGATGTGTGTAGCAGTGGGATGCTACCAGCTAAACAAAATTCAATAACTTCGGCAGTACCTTGCAAATTGACTTTGGCTACTTTCTCATAGCCAGCTATCAAATTCACATTTGCGGCTAGGTGAAAAACTCGATCTATCTGCTGGACAAGTTGATAGTAATCTTGAGCTTTTAAACCAAACTTAGGTTGAGTAACATCCCCTATTACAGCAGTAACTCTTGATTCAAGCTGTGAATATAAAACACTCTCTGGATCGTATATTGCCAGTATATCTGCAATTCTTGTTTGGGCTTTTTGTTCATCATCTGCTCTCACTAAGCAATATACATTGGCTTCTGTATAAGCCAGAATTTCATATAAAAGTCTTCCTCCTACTACATTTGTTACACATGTTACAAAAATATTTTCAAAATCTGCCAATTCCATCATGTGATTTAACTCAACTGTGTGATTTCAACTGTACCGATATTTAGTCCGCCATCCAAAGTGATTACTTCTCCATTCAGGTAATCAGTTTTACAAGTGGCGAGAAACATAACTAATTCAGCAACATCTTCAGCACTTCCACAACGACCAACAGGAACCAAATCTAACAAAATCTTTTCTGCTGAAAAAGAATTGTGCTTTTCAGTATGTTCTAGCATTTGGGTTTTACAAACGCCTGGCGCTATAGCATTGACACGCACACCAAAGGAACCTAGTTCTCTTGCCCAAGACTTAGAAGCGGCAATCATACCTGCCTTAGAAGCAGCGTAAGCAGAACCAAAAGCTGCTCCCCAAGTTCCTGCAAGTGAGGCAATATTAATGATACGTCCGTATCTTTTTCTAATCATGAACTTGGAGAAGATGCTAGTGGAATAATAAGAACCAAGCAAGTTAATATCAATAATCTTCTTTACCGTATCATGATATTCCTGCAATAAAATAGGAGTACGTTCAAAAATGCCTGCATTGTTAACCAGAAGCACAATAGAATCGCCGAAAACCATGGCAATTTCCTCTGATGTTTTTTGGATGCTTTCAGAATTAGATACATCCATATAAAACAACCCTAGTTTTTCAGGAAACTCAACGTATTTTGGTAACTCTTTAAGTCTTTCTTCAACAATATCTGTTGCTGCAACACAAAACCCTTCTGCCAGCAGCTTCCGCACAATCTCACGTCCAAAGTCTCCTGCTGCTCCTGTTACAACTGCTATTTGTTGGTTATCATGCATTTGCATTTGAAGTTACTCCTAACTTGGCAAGACTGGGTATTGTGTCAATATTCAATTACTCACAATCCAGACCAAGCTGGATTGTTCCATAAAACGTCTAATTTTGACTTAAAGCGTTGATAAATTAAAACTTAAAACATTCCGCCAATTCTGTGGACTTCAGCCAATGCTTCACCGATCCTTTCTCTGAAAAAAATCACATCAGACTCATCCATGAGGAGGTTACTATAGAATCTAGAAATAGGAGAAAATTGAATCCCGTAATCCTTACAAACACGGGTAGTCAGAATATCCCGAATTCTCGTAATTTCTTCGTAATCTCGAGCATAGTTAATTACTTCTGCCTGAGAATGAAAAAGTAACACACCGGGTACTCCCTGAACTACCATTGGCATGCCTACGCTTTTTGCTGCTTCTAAAAGAGCTTGACCGATCTGGATCAAAAGATTTTCCATTCTTTCGTAACATGAGGGATCGTTTTCCAGCAACTCAATGGTTGCCAACACAGCAGCTAATCCAAGTGGATAACCGTTGAATGTTCCAGCGTGAATGACTTTCTGAGCTACATAGAGTTGCATGATTTCCTTCTTGCCAACAATGGCTGACATCGGTAGAGATCCTCCAGCCATTGCTTTAGCAAAAACAGTAATATCAGGTGTAACGCCTACCAGAGATTGAGCTCCTCCCAGAGCTACTCTAAAGCCAGTAATCACTTCATCAAATATGAGTGTTACATGATGGCAAGTACAGAGTTCTCTGACTTTTTCCAAATACCCTGGTTGAGGTAATATGCCGCCTCCATTAATACAGATAGGCTCCATGATGACAGCGCCAATCTCGTCGCCACGTTCTTGCAATAGCTTTTCTAGGGCTATACTATCGTTCCACGGCAGCAGGAAAGATTGATCTTGCAAAATATTGGGAGCACGACCGTCAGTCCCTAGAAAATCTCCTTCATACTCAACAGGGACAGGATGCTCAGCAGATTCTGGTCTACCTCCCATAATATTGTCTGCATTACCGTGATAATGTCCTTGGAATCGAACAAATTTGGGCTTACAGCTGTAGGCTCTAGCAAGCCTTAGAGCGTTTTGTACAGATTCAGTGCCACTCAGACCAAAACGTACCATTTCAGCACTAGGCACATGATGAATAATGCGCTCGCAAACAAGTTCTTCCAAATCGCATTGATCGACGGAAAGTACTTTATTCATGTACTGCATTAGCTTGGCATTGTATTCCTCGTTACCGTGTCCTACAATCAAAGCACCAAATTTACAAAAAAGATCCAGATGCTCATTACCGTCTAAATCCCACACCCTTGATCCAATTCCTTTATTAAAGGGTATTATGGTATCTTTTCCGGCATACTCCGCCAGGTAGATACTTCTTCACCTGCTGGGCTACCTGCTGAGATTGAGGAAATTTAAGTTTCGGCATTGCAAGAACTCCTAATTATTTAGCTCTCTTTTCAAAAGAGACTTAGTGAGAAGAATGAATGAAAAATTATGGTGTCACTTTATAGGTTTCGTAATGTGTACCATAGTTCACGCCTAGCCCGTTGAGTAGACGAAGACGGAAGAGATAGGCGGCTCCTCTCATTAGATGATAAGCAACATCAACAACATGACGGTTTTCTGGTTTTTCCAAGTATGACCCCTTTGCCCATTCATTAAATGCACCTATTGCCGGACCGCACCATACCTGGTAATCCATTTTCCGTTCGTGTACCCCAGCACTAGCCCAATGAGATGATTTTCCAAGATACCACCTAAAAATAAGGGCCATCTTTTTCTTCGGGTTGTCTATAGCTTTCTGTATCTGACTAGGATCACGCTCTTGGAAGAACTGAACTGTTTCATCCCATACCGTATCCAAATCCTTTTGAAAAAGCTCCTTTTCAATTTTTTGCCTCTCTACAGCTGGAATTTCATCGATAGAGTTATATTGCCTGTAAATTTCATAGAGTTTTTGGGCTCGCATAGCATAAAACGTTCCCTTTTTAAGAACTTGTACCTTTACGCCCATTTCAAACATATCTGCAGCAGGAGCCATGGCAATATCTGCAATATCTGCTTGGGCTAATGAGGCTTTGACAGCTTCTGATGTACCGGATTCTAAGCAGGCTTGATTTACTGACCCAGTCACGACATAATCCGCTCTCATCATAAAAGCAGCTAACACAGCTTGGGGCGTGCTTATCCCACCTCCTGCCCCCACCCGGATATTTTTTTCATACTTATACTCCGCCTGAATCCGCTCCCTTATCTCTAGAATAAAAGGCAGCAGACAAATGAGCGGTCTATTATCTGTGTGCCCACCTGAATCTGCTTCTACAGTGATATCACTAGCCACGGGAACCTTGCGAGCTAAAGCTGCTTGTTCTATAGTAATTAGACCTTGAGATACCAAATCCCGCAGAATCTTCTCTGGGGCTGGCTTCATGAATAGCTCAGCCACTTCTCTCCTAGAAATTTTGGCAATGATATGATTTTTAGCTGTGATCTCACCACGACTACTTTGAGAAAGCCCAGCGGCATGATAGTAAACAAGGCTAGGCGTCAAGCTCATAAAAGCAGATGCTTCTATCGTTTTGACCCCGTATTTGAGATACAAGTCTACACATCCTCTTTCCAATTTCGGTTCGGAGGGGCTGTGAATAAGATTGAAGGCACAGGGAGCATCAGGAAGATTAGCCTGGAGCGTTCTGATGGCTTCTTCTACTCGCTTAAGAGGTAAACCAGCCGCGCCAAACGAACCTAAATATCCTTTTCTACCTAGGGAAGTTACCAAATCAACTGAAGCAATACCATTAGCCATAGCCCCTGCTTGATAGGCATAATTCGTGCCGTGAGCTTTTTTAAAAGCATCGCTACCAAGCCACTCAGGCTTAAACGCTGGTATCAAGCCTGAACAATCGTAATCCTTACGCATTGACAGGAAATACCAAATATGAAGTATTGATTTCAGGCATTAAACCTTAATTTTTCGACACTTTTTAGGCGATGCCTGCAGCGGGCTACGCCTACGCTATTGATACTCGGATAATTAACAAAAGCCTGAAACGACGTATTTTCGTTAGTGCACAAGATTAGAAATTTGTACAGTGCGTAAGTCCTATCAGTTTCTTGAGAGCTATCAAACCGAAGTTACAGAACTTAATCATACTTTTTTTTGAGTATCACCCCTGTTCAGATTTGCCAACGGATTTTGATTAACAGATCTAAGTAATGAATGGCATCTATTAGAGGAAGTTGTTGTCGGTAGGCTAGTACAACAAGGCAAAAGTAAAAAGTAAAAAGTAAAAAGAAAGAACCTTATTTTGTAAGGGTTTTAACTATTTCAGATGGGTGGTTTATTTCCGCCGATCTGTACTAGAAGGTTCTGTTCTTCCCCCTAGACATAAATATTTGTTAGAGGGGATTCCCCAAAAGCTTTATGATCTTCTTTTCTTTGTAGGTGGCACTAAAATTCCCGAGAGATGGGGTATTGTGCCAGCACAAAAAGAATTGGATGAGTTTATTCATATTCTTGAATCAGAAGGTGTTAAAGTAAGGCGTCCAAGTTTAGCTGACCACAGTCAGAGATTTTCTACTCCAAACTGGTCATCTAAAGGCTTTTGCTCAGCTTGTCCGAGAGACTGTTTTTTGGTCATAGGAGATGAAATTATTGAGGCACCTATGGATTAGGTTTGCATCTTGCCTATCGTATTGTTGTTGAGCATCATCAGGGTGATATTCGGTTTGTTTCTCAATCTGGAAACACCAAGTTTCAAGTATGTTTACCTTTTAAGGTTGTCGAATAACATGATTTGTGCGATCGCGTAAATTCCTACCTTATCCCCAGATTTTCAAATCCACAGCCGTCACCTGGAACCTTCATCATCAGTATGAAAGCAAAGGTGAAGATTGATCGGTACGGTTGGGAGAAACCGCGACAAAAACCGACAACCTTCTACAAGGGTGCGGAAAATGAGATATGACTGGCACAGCATGATAAAACCCTTGCAGGATAAGCGTTTTACATCGTTTGATAGCGAAAACTGCTAGGAGTAAGTGTGAAACCAACGATCCCAGTAATCTTCTTTTTTTGTTAACTTTGCTATTTGTTTATTGTAATTAGCAAACCAGCCTTCCCAATAATCGCTATTGACTTTTACACAACCGTCGCAGGTGGGACAACCTGCTTTACATTGAGCTACGGTATATACACCACCAACACAGTTTGTACAGAGGTTTGGGTCAATCCAGCGAACACCTTCAACTATTTTGATTGCACCTGTGGGACATGCAGATAGACACAGATCGCAGGAAATGCACTGACTGGTAATTTTGTATGCCATGATTGTTCTCTTTAGGTAATGGTTCTCGGTTAAGAGGAGTGGAGTTAGTAGTTAATAGAACAGTTAATTAACAACTAACAACCTACAACTAACAATCCTTACTCCATTGTTCGTAAAACTCTAAAGCCACCTTCTCAATTGCATCGTAAGCTTCAACAGTCTGTATTCCCTTTTCTTGCAATTTTTCCTTGGGAGAATCTCCCATCTTGGAAACCAAAACTGCTTTACAATCAGCGATCGCGTTGATGATATTCTCTAGAGTGGCTTTCTCGCCATATCCGCCTTGGCAGTAGTGGTCAATCTTGCGATGACCAACAAACTTAGCGTCATTGCCATCCACTTCATAGATTTGGAATTCTTTGGCATGACCGAAGTGCTGGTTGACCAATCCGCTTCCCTTGGTTGCGACTGCAACTAGGATTTTCTCAGTTTTGACAGATTTCTTGGCAGCTTGTGCCTTTTCTTTAGCTGTTTTTAATTCTTCTTGAAACTTCTCAATGCCTGCGTGAACTTCTTGACGTTGTTCAAAGTTATATTCTGGAGTCATTTCCATGAATTTATCTTTGCTAAATTCCTGGCTACGGTCTTCACCCAGTAACCCTACTGCGTCAGCACGACATTGACGGCAGTGACGCATCATTTTCATATTACCAGCGCAGTTGTCTTGCACTTCCTTCACTTCTTTCGGTGTAGGACCGCGCTGACCTGTCAAACCAAAGTGGGTGCCGTGTTCTGGTGCAGAAATCAGCGGCATAATATTGTGCAGGAATGCACCTTTTTCACGAATAACTTTATTAACCTCTGCCAAATGCTGATCATTCACGCCTGGAATCAACACTGAGTTGACTTTGCACAAGATATCGGCTTCTTTCAGGGCTTGCAATCCTTCCATCTGCTTTTCATGGAGAATTTTAACCCCTTCGATGCCTCTATAACGCTTGCGGTTGTAGTGAACCCAAGGATATATCATGGCTCCGATTTCCGGGTCCACCATGTTAATCGTCATGGTGACGTGATCGATATTGAGTTGCTTGATGCGATCGACATATTCGGTAAGCATCAAACCGTTGGTTGACAAACAAAGTTTGATATCTGGTGCTTTATCTGCAACTAACTCAAAAGTGCGGAAAGTTTTTTCTGGATTTGCCAGTGGATCTCCAGGACCTGCAATTCCCAACACTGTCATTTGTGGAATCTTGCCTGCAATCACCAAAACTTTATGCGCTGCCTCTTCTGGTGTCAGTAACTCGCTGACAACTCCCGGACGACTTTCGTTAGCGCAGTCGTATTTACGATTGCAGTAGTTGCATTGAATGTTACAGGCGGGAGCAACTGCAACGTGCATCCGGGCGTAATGGTGATGTGCGTCTTCACTATAGCAAGGATGTTGGGCAATGCGTTCCTTGAGTTTTTCGTCCATTTCTACGGTGGTGCTAGGGCATCCGCAACCACCAGTCGCTTTAGCTGTGGTTGGTTCCGTAACGGGAGAAGTAATGAGTCCTGTAGACGGTGATGTCATTGAATTTCGCAAGGTCGATGGACTGGCTGCCACAGCAGGGAAGATGTGATTGCTCCTCTTTTTACCCAAGAAATTGAAGCCGCGTCTTGTACTCACATTACCTGCCAACTTTACCTCTAAGCTGTAATTTTGGACAGGCAGTAACTCAAGTTATTAAGGGCGTAAGAGTGTTTCAACGCTCTTAACTGAGAGTTAGTGCGTACAGCCACGACTTCTGTTTACAGGGGCATGGTGCTATCTCATCCCTCCACTCACTGCAAAGCGCTTTTTTTATGAGCGCCTTAAGTGCTTGGCGATATAAGTTTTATAACAGTCGGTCCAAAACGCCGCAGAGAGTCTGACCAGAATAGAATTTATTGGATTTATTAAGCTTGTACTCAAAATCTCAAACCCTCATTCGTTAAGGATTCAAAGATTTGAAAAAATTTTTTCCAGGTAAGGGTACTAGTATTTTTAGGTCGGGGTACAAGTATTTATGAATGAGGGGACAAGTATTTATGTACTCAAATTAAACCCTATAAATACAATAAATACAAGGGTTTGACGGAAATTTTAGCTTTTCTTTATCAATCACATTTTGTACTCAAAAGCTATCGCTAAGCTGCTTGAGACCTATCGTAAAGGGGATTTAGGAGGTGGAAATCTGGAGTAGAGTTAAGAACAGTACTCCAGAAAAGTGCGAAATTCAATTCTGTATACAGAATATCATTTTTTTTTGAGAAAAAATGCAATTTATATTTTTTTAATATTTGATGGCTTCTGACTCATAGTTCTGTCTCGATAATGCTTGGAAACCCATGTCTTCTAGGCATGGGAGG
>CALMVQ010000170.1:0-293 GCA_937873135.1 uncultured Scytonema sp.
TTTGTTATTTTTTTACTTAATGTTTTTCATTGCCTTTTCCTGGATTCGATTCATGTCAACATCAATTGCTTGTAGATGAATTAGATGAATTATCGAGTTTCAGTCCCGTTACCGGGATTCGCTTCATGTCAACATCCGCCCAAGCTTGAACTGCTTCGACACGTGGTAACGTGTTTCAGTCCCGTTACCGGGATTCGCTTCATGTCAACACATTATAACACAAATGCGCGTTAGGTATGGGGTTAGGTATGTGTAATGGAACCGCTAAACGATTCATTAAAAAACATCAGCAC
>CALMVQ010000170.1:303-13416 GCA_937873135.1 uncultured Scytonema sp.
CTTCATGTCAACTTGGTGGAACTGCTGCGAAATCAATCGTTACTGCATGTTTCAGTCCCGTTACCGGGATTCGCTTCATGTCAACTTTACTTTTGCGATTACAGATGTATTTTGAGATTTGTTTCAGTCCCGTTACCGGGATTCGCTTCATGTCAACAATTTAACTGGATATGTACCACTATCAATAGTGAGTTGTTTCAGTCCCGTTACCGGGATTCGCTTCATGTCAACGATAAATTTGGCGGCGCGATCGCGGACTAAATCAAAGGTTTCAGTCCCGTTACCGGGATTCGCTTCATGTCAACCCCTGCGCACTGAAAGGCGCTTTAGGTATGGGTTTCGGACTGTGTTTTGGCAAAGCTCCACTTGTCCATAAAATTCATCGCCCCAAATAGGTCAACTCAAACAAGCTGAAGTCTAAAAGTATTGATTTTTCAAGGTTCTGGATTTGGCAAACCCCCCTGGGTTTTCGACCCCGCTTCGGTTTGCCAAAAATTGCTCTCGATAAACCTATCATAAAACTATTATCTGACTTTTCCCGTTATCTTTTTATTTGAGCGATCGCTTACCATTACCCCCGTACCAAAGTCCTATTGTCTTGTCAGTTATTCTCATTAAATCTTGCTTATTGAGAATAGAGCGACACTCCAAAACCCTTATTATGTCGATGTTTCACGACTTAACGGGAAAAGCCAGAACTATTATCTCCTCTTGTCGAGGTTGTTCGGAACTATGGAGTTTCTGCGTCTGGAGAGGAAAAGGGACTTCAACGCCTGCACAATTGGGGTTAAAAGTGGACTTTTCATTTTGGTAGACATTTTTAAGAGGATATGTATTGTATTGTCTAGTAATAAAAAATAAAATAGCGTCTGTTGTTTCAGTGTTAATCGTTTTGATGTATCTTAAATCTTCAAGTAGCATTTTAAAACCAATAGATTTATGATGATTAGTGTATGTAAGCAACTATGGACAGCAATTGGTGGATCTGCGCTTCTTATCCTGAGCTTAATTGCGCCTGCTAGTGCTTTGAATTTTGATTTTTCGGGACGCTTGGCTGATACGAGTTATTGTAAATTTGAAGGACCAGACATTCCGAAGTGTCTGGTACAAGATTTGGAAGGTGATTTCTTCACTGGCAGCATTGAGGTTGATGAGAAAGGTAGGAATATTGCTACTCCTTTACTAAAGACCGTAGAATTCTTTGATCTGTCTGGTAAAAGTATTCATCAGGAGTTATTCTCAACAGGCAATATTAGTTTAAACCAACAAGTAGCTACGTTATCTTTACAAAATAATTTTCCACCTACATTTTCCGAACAATTTACACTCAATTTTGTGCCACCACCATCACTTTCTTTGACAGAACCTTTTGGCAGTTTCTTAAGTGGTAGTTTTGGTGGACAACAGGGCGCAAGCAGAAAACTTTTTCAATCTATCAATATTGTATCTGCAACAATTACTAGTCAGACTTCAGTATCAGTACCAGAAGCAAGCACTATACCTGGTATTTTTATGTGCTTTATTGCGGGGTGGTTGTTACAGAAAAAATCTGATTATAGTGTTAAATCAGGAGACATACAAAAGTCATAAAAAACTTCTATTTTATTTTTGAAAAAATAAGCGTATAACTCAAAGAGCCAGAGCAAACCCATCTAAATTTGAGTGTGGCACATCAGATTTATATGTTTTGGCAAAACGATTTTGTCTGTTGAATTAATTGGTTTCAGTCCCTTTGCCGGGATTCACTTTAATTCCACCTCACATGTAGAGGATAGGTATGAGCAGGCGATCGCTGCTTTAGAAACTGTAGATCAATTGGAGCCTCTTAAAATTCAAAGTGATATTGTTTCATTCCAAATTTCAACTCAGATCGTGTCCCTTAAATCACCTACACTAAAAGAAACTCACCCCCAACCCCGAGAACGCTAGTGGGGAGGGTAGACAAAGCGCAGCGAGGAGCGGCATAGGTTCCTTCCAAAATTAAGGTTAATTTACCGGACATAATATCATATCATGTCAGGTAGCACAACCATAATACAAGAACCCCACCCCCAACCCCGAGAACGCAAGCGGGGAGGGGAGACAAAGCACAGCGAGGAGCGATCTTGGGGTTCTTCTAGTATTTAAGGTTAATCTACCGGACATAATATCATATCCTCTCTCACTTCATTCTCAGCACTCAGCACTCAGCACTCAGCACTGTTTATGGGGTGGGTTCTGCGTTAACTAGAAGTCTTCAAACGGACATAAGCTTCGTCATCCGTTTCATTGCCTCATCCACATTTTCCCGACTATTAAATGCCGAAATGCGGAAGTAACCTTCACCGGCTGCACCAAAGCCAGAACCCGGTGTTCCCACAACATTGGTGGTATGCAGCAACTTATCGAAGAAATCCCAACTCGATAGCCCATTGGGTGTTTTTACCCAGACATATGGTGCATTCACACCGCCATAGACTGACAATCCGGCGGCTTTCAGTTTTTCGCAAATGATTTTAGCATTTTCTAAATAGAAACTTACCAGTGCCTTAATTTGCGCTTGACCTTCCTCAGAGTAAACTGCTTCAGCACCGCGTTGAATAATGTAGGGAACTCCATTAAACTTAGTAGACTGGCGGCGATTCCACAGTTTCCACAGTTCCACATCTGAACCATCCGACGCTTTCGCTGTCAGTGTTTTCGGCACAACTGTTAACGCACAACGAGTTCCAGTAAAGCCTGCATTCTTGGAAAAAGAACGGAACTCGATCGCACATTCCCTAGCACCCTCTATTTCATAGATCGAGTGGGGAATCGAGGCATCAGTGATATAGGCTTCGTAAGCTGCATCAAAGAAAATAATCGAGCCATTTGCTCTAGCATAGTCCACCCAAGCCTTGAGATGTTCTTTCGTGGCGACGGCTCCCGTGGGGTTATTGGGAAAGCAAAGGTAAATTAAATCAACTTTCTCAGAAGGAATCGATGCAGTGAAGTTGTTTTCCTCTGTAATCGGCAGATAGACTAAACCCTCATACTCACCCTTCTCGTTCATACCCTTTGTACGTCCTATCATGACGTTGGTATCTACGTATACGGGATATACGGGATCGGTGACTGCAATGATATTGTTTATGCCAAAAATGTCTAGAATATTACCTGTATCACACTTAGAGCCATCGGAAACAAAAATTTCACTTGCGTCTATGTCGCATCCCCGCGATTGGAATTCATGGGTCGCAATTTTTTCCCGTAACCAAGCATAGCCTTGTTCTGGACCATATCCTTTGAAAGTCGTGCGATCGCCCATTTCTTCCACCGCATTAATCATCGCCGTGCGGCAAGCTTCTGGTAGAGGTTCTGTAACGTCACCAATACCCAGTCTAATAATTTTAGCATCAGGATTGGCGTCTGCAAACACATTGACCCGCCGAGCAATTTCCGGAAACAAATAACCCGCTTTGAGTTTAAGGTAGTGATCGTTAATCGTTGCCATAGATAGTAGATTGTGACAAATGCTGTAGAACAGCTTAATACTAATCTTCCCAAAACGATGACAGCGTTTTTCCTCTCTACTGAACTACAATCCGAGCATAATTAAGGTCTATAATCATTTGTATCAAATCATACAAATGAACTGTAAATCTCATAGCCCCCCCTTTTTTAAGGGGGTTGGGGGGATCTTCACTGAACACTACTAACAGTAACCTTATCACATTGTAAGGGCGAACAGCTGTTCGCCCTTACACTTGCATATACGCTCTAATGAATACCTAAATTTAATTAACCGCCAAGACGCCAAGAAAAGAAAATTATGAAATTACCTCGCCTGATTCACAATACCTTCAATTTTCCTAAAGGTGTTACATTTATTGCATTGACAAGCTTGTTATACTTGACATTGGGACTCACTTGGAGTCATTGTGCTCTGGCTTTTCCACGAACAGAACAGATAATTAGTCAGTTGTCTTATCATCAGACAACATCAAACAAGCTACCCAAAGAGATATCCACAGCAGTACTCAATGATGCAGCAAAGCGTTCAAGAGTCGCTGTTGCTGATTTGAAAATTACCAAAGTGACGCCCAAGAACTTTGGGAATCCCTGTGAGTTCAAGTTTGGTGAAATTTGTACTAAGGAGTATAACCCCATCAATGGTTGGGAAGTGATTGTTCAAGTTCGCCAACAATCTTGGACTTACCATGTCAGCAAAGTCAACACGCAAATTGTTTTAGATCCCAAGATCAGCAAAACCAGACTAAAGTAGGGGCGAACGACTGTGAACAAACGCATCATTCATTTTTGGAGATGTCTATTTTGCCAAGTGGGCAATCTTCAACAGTATTAGGCGCTTCGTTTTCATTCTCTTAGACTATAATGATGGATCGTGTCCGAACAAAACTAGCCAATGCCTAAACTCAAAACTCGTAAAGCAGCAGCGAAACGATTCCGCGCCACCGGCACCGGAAAAATCGTGCGTCGCAAAGCTTTTAAGAATCACCTCCTGCAACACAAGACTTCTAACAAGAAGCGTAACATGTCGAAAATGGCAGTCGTTGACGAGCGCGATGCAGATAACATCCGCCTCATGCTTCCTTATTTGTAATACTTCAGGAATTTTAAGTTATGACACGGGTAAAACGCGGTAATGTTGCTCGCAAACGCCGCAATAAAATTCTCAAACTAGCTAAAGGTTTTCGTGGTTCCCATTCAACTCTGTTTAGAACCGCCAACCAACAGGTGATGAAGGCACTGCGCAGCGCCTACCGCGATCGCAAAAACCGCAAACGCGACTTCCGCCGTCTCTGGATCACCCGCATCAATGCTGCTGCACGTCTACACGGTATGAGTTATAGTAAATTGATCGGCAATTTGAAAAAAGCCAATATCCTGCTAAATCGCAAAATGTTGGCACAAATGGCAGTTCTCGATCCGGCAGGTTTTAGCAAAGTCGCGGAATTAGCCAGCCAAGCAAAGTAAACTCAGCAACGGATGTCAGGGATGATTCATTGGTTGATGCAACAGCGGCGGAAGCTGTTGCTCTTATCTGCTGTATTCCTACTCATCTTCTCTGTCGTTTCTTATACAGAACCATCAGTCTCCGCCGCCGAACTCCCGAAGATTCAGCGGCGAGGCTATTTCAATATTGCTGTTAAAGATAACGTGCGTCCGTTGGCGTTTAAAGATGCCAATGGCAATTTGCAAGGTTTAGAAATTGATTTGGCAAAAGCGCTAGCAGTTGATGTACTTGGCAAACCCAACGTTAAGTTAAAACCCGTCGCTAACCGTGATCGCCTGTCTCTTGTCTTAGATCATAAAGTCGATTTTACTATCGCTCGGGTGACAGCAACTGCCTCACGAGAACGCTTAGTAAGTTTCAGTATTCCTTATTACTTCGATGGAGCGATAATCGTCACAAAAGATCCTTCCATCCAAAGATGGAGCGATTTATCAAAGCGAAAAATTGCTGTTCTCAACAACTCCAGCACGATTGCGCCAGTACGATATTATATGCCAAGCGCTGAGTTAGTGGGAGTTAATTCTTACGAGCAAGCGCGATCACTAATAGAAAGCAATGCCGTCGCTGCTTTTGCCGCAGATACTAGTATCCTCAGCGGTTGGGTACAAGAGTATCCGCAGTATCGCCTCCTACCAACAAAGTTGTCAACACAACCTTTGTCAGTGGTAATGCCCAAAGGATTGCAGTACGATGAATTGCGAGGCAAAGTCAATCAAGCGATCGCTCATTACATAGCTTCGGGTTGGTTGAAAGAACGAGCTACATACTGGGGATTACAAAACAATCAACCAAGTCTGGAGCGATAATCTTCATAGGAAAACTGCCGCCACATCTCAAATGTGCCGTCTTTTCTCACCACGCCGATTGAGGGATGCACTACCCCGTTAAACATTGAACTTTTCACCATAGTGTAGTGCATCATATCCTCAAAAATAATGCGATCGCCGATTGACAGGTTGGAAGAAAAGCCATAATCACCGAGAAAATCCCCAGCTAGACAACTTGAGCCACCCATGCGATACTTTGTCTCTCCCTCTTGTGGTTCATGTGCTCCGCGAATAGCAGGTTTATAAGGCATTTCCAAACAATCGGGCATGTGAGCGGTAAACGAGACATCCAACATCACATTCATCACATCGGAAGTTGGAATAATATCTTGAACAGTACTGAGCAAAAATCCTGTTTCCCAAACAATCGCAGATCCCGGCTCAAGGATCAGCTCAATATGCGGATAACGCTCATGAAACTCCTTTAAAACATTGATTGCATGTCCGACATCATAACCTTTACGAGTCATCAAGTGACCACCACCAAGATTCAGCCACTTGAGATGCGGCAGAAAATGCCCAAAAAACTGCTCTATATGTACAAGAGTTTTTTCCAACGCATACGAGTCACTCTCACATAAGTTGTGACTTAAAAAACCATCGACTCCCTCAGGTAACTTATTCCCAAGATGCTCCGGTGAGATGCCCAGACGTGTAAAAGGCTGACAGGGATTGTACAGCATTGTTTCCACCGGTGAGTACTGGGGATTAATCCGCAGCCCTACTGACGGTTGAGAAGCCGACGTACTTGATACGAGGGGGCGAAATCGCTCCCATTGACTGACAGAATTAAACGTTAAATGGGAAGCATTCTGTAGAATTAAAGGCATGTCCTCATCGCGGTACGCCGGAGAATAGACATGAAGTTCACCGCCAAATTTCTCAGCTACCAGTTGTGCTTCCCAAAGCGAACTCGCTGAGGCACCCTGAAGTGTCTTGCGGATCAAAGGAAAACTATGAAAGAGGGCGAACCCTTTGAGCGCGAGAAGCACTCTTACAGGCGCTTCTCGCTGCACTCGTTCAAAAATGGCGAGGTTTTGCTCAAGACGTGCCTCTTCCAACACAAAACAAGGCGATGGGATAGTCAAGAGAAGTGTGTCGCACGTCTGTTTCATTTACTTCTCCTCGAAGGGTGATTCTTGATCAATAATCTCATGCCACGGGAGACCAAGTGGGCCGAGCAATTCCATAAACGGATCTGGATCGCACTGCTCTACATTATACACTCCTGGCTTTTTCCAGAGTTTATTCACGACCATTAATGCACCAATCGTCGCCGGAACACCTGTTGTGTATGAGATTGCCTGAGAACCTACTTCTCGATAAGTAAGAGCGTGATCGCAATTGTTATACACGTAGTACTTACGCTCTTTTCCGTCTTTGATCCCACGAATATGACAGCCAATTGATGTCTGTCCTGTATAATTCTCTGCTAGAGATGACGGTTCTGGAAGGAGAGCCTTGAGGAACTTCAAAGGCACTACCTTCGTTCCTTCATAATCCACGGGATCGATACGTGTCAAACCAACATTCTCAAGAACTTGAAGATGAGTAATGTAGCTTTGTGAAAACGTCATCCAAAAACGTGCTCTCTTCAAGGTTGGAATATGTTTGACAAGCGATTCCAGTTCTTCGTGGTAGAGAAGATATGATTCGCGATCGCCTATTTCCGGATAAGGAACTGGACGATGAATCGAAAGAGGCGGTACTTCTACCCAAGCGTTATTCTCATAATACCGACCTTTTTGAGTAATTTCACGGATATTAATTTCCGGATTGAAATTTGTGGCAAACACCTGCCCGTGATTTCCGGCATTGCAATCAATAATATCAAGGTAGTGAATTTCATCAAAATAGTGCTTGAGTGCATAGGCTGTAAAGACTCCCGTTACCCCCGGATCGAACCCACATCCGAGAATGGCCGTAATACCCGCATTTTTGTAGCGCTCCTCATATTTCCACTGCCAACTATATTCAAACTTTGCCTCGTTGGGAGGTTCGTAGTTAGCGGTATCAAGATAGTCAACGCCTGCTTCCAGACACGCATCCATCAACGCTAAATCTTGATACGGAAGTGCGACATTAATTAAAATATCGGGGCGAAAATCTTGAAGGAGTTTGACAGTATTCTTGACATTATCTGCATCAAGTACAGCTGTCCTCACTTTTTTTGAGTTAATACGTTTGGCAATTTGATCGCACTTGTCAATTGTCCGACTTGCTATCAGAATTTCGGAAAACTCTTCTCGTGCCGCACATTTGTGGGCGACGACGTTCCCTACCCCACCAGATCCAACTATGATCACCCGTGCCATGCTACCTCCATTGAAGAAGTGAGTTATATCGCAAATGTTAAAAGCTTGAGCAAATATCATGGGAAATTGGAATTTTCCCCAGCATCCTAAAAAAATTTGTCAAAGTAGACAATTTATGGTCTGAGTATGGTATTAGGAATAATATTCACATTTTTTCAGAAATCTAAACTTCTACCAAATTATAATGGATGGATGCTGAAAAGCTGATTGGCAGCAAGCATTCTGCTTAAAGTGCTATCAGACGTCAACTCAATTGTACAAGCGTTTGGACAATCTGATAATTAGAGCAGCGAACGTGGCGATCTCCAGTTTAAGAGGAGTGAATAATGTAGAGACGCTTCAATCATGGCGTCTCTACACCTAAGGCGTTCATTTCACATAGCTGCTCTCGGCAGGAAGCCTTTCTTTATAATGATGCTCCCATTAGAGTGTAAGACTTACCATCTTATTTCTCTACATCCTTGGCTCAGGATGTTTTTTGAAATAAGTATTCATTTTTACTTTAGATACTTACGTTCTAAATAGTTGAAAGCAAAAATATCTTCTGTACCAAAGACTACCTATTTAGTTATCAACAGAATTCTTTTTTCTCGTGCCTGAAGGATAAAGAAACCATGATTTGTAACAATACCTTATACTCACAACTGCTTATTAAACGCATTTTTGCTGGCTAAAAATCTACCTTAGCTATGGAGGTTTACCATAAATTAGTAATAAACTCTTTTTTTTAAAGAAAGTGTAAAGACAGTGGACTTTTTTGCCTGAGATCGGGAAAATTACTTAAGTAGATGTTATTAGGGTAGTTAAAAAAGCAGTTAACTGAGTAAAAACCAGCAACTACGCCCGTAGTTGCGTGTTGACAATCTAATTGTTTAAGGAAAACAGCAAGCATCCACTAAATAGTCTAATGAATACGAGCTTCTTATCAAAGGTGTATTATACCCTGTCCACAACAGTCGCATATAAAGTGAATTGGCACTCACCATAAATATGCAGAACAAAATAGAAACACAAACTCTACCCAGGCAATCTTTGGGTAAACTAAAATTATTTGAAAGCTTTACGAGTAGAGCTTTCAAAGACTTGTTGAGCCAACCGCAGGAAATTTTCGAGACGCAAGAGCATTTAGAAGCAGCTATTCAATGGCTGAAGCGGGCTCATGATTGCAGTCCTGATGATGGGGTTAGTTGGGGATATTCTTTAAAAGGCGGGTGGCGACTCTCCTATCGGGAAACATCTGGTTATATTGCCGACACATTTTTTGACTTGGCTAAGTACACTCAGGATGAAGATGCTTGGCAAAGAGCAGTTACCATTTGTCGATGGTTAGTCAGAGTGCAGAACGATGACGGCTCTATTTCAGATCCTCGCTACGGTTCTGAAGGGATTGTGTTTGATACAGGTCAAGTGTTACAAGGACTGATTAGAGCTTATCAAGAAACCCAAGATCCTGACTTTTTACAGGCGGCTGAAGCTGCTGTAGCTTGGCTTGTGAGAGTTGCTGATTCCACAGGACGCTGGACGAGAAACACTCACTTGGGTGTTCCTCATGTCTACAATTCTCGCGTAGCTTGGTACGTGTCAAAGCTGCACACCCTTAAGCCCAATCTAGAAGGAGAGCGGGTTGCACGTGCAAATTTGGATTGGGCACTGAGTCAGCAACGTTCGGGATGGTTTGAGCAGTGTGCTTTTAAACCAGGATCTGCGCCTTTTACCCATAATATTGCTTATGCCATTCGCGGTCTATTAGAAGCAGGCCACGTGCTAAACGAGCAGAAGTATATTGATGGGGCGATCGCCGGAGCCAAAGCGGTGATGCTGCATCTAGGTTCAGATGGGTTCATTCCTGGACAAATTGATGTGAACGGCAAACCTCAAGGAAATTATTGCTGCCTGACTGGCAATTGTCAGATGGCAATTATTTGGCTCAAGCTTTTTCAACAAACAGGCGAACAAGCGTACTACCAATCGGCCCAGAGCAGCTTGCGATATGTCATGTCTTGCCAGGAAATTCACACTTGTGATCCCAACATTCGCGGCGGCATTAAAGGTTCTCAGCCAATTTGGGGGAGATACACTCGGTTGTCTTATCCAAATTGGGCAGCAAAGTTTTTTATTGATGGATTACTTCTGTTACTGAGGTTACAGTCATGAATGGAGGAGGGATATTTAAATATGACCTAGATCTGCCAACAAATAATTTTCAAAATGAGGTGAAGGCAAAAAACAGAATACAGATTTTAAACAGCGCTTTCGACCCAATGACAACTGAAGAAACAGTTGAGTGGGCAGTTCGGTTAATTAAAGAAGGTCAAAGAGGGTACATTTGTACGGTTAATGTTGCCATTTTAATGATGATGAGCTCAAATCCGCGACTCGCGAAGTTTGTTGAGAAAGCATCATTAATTGTAGCAGACGGTCAGCCAATTGTTTGGGCTTCGCGATGGTTAAATTTGCCTCTGCCACAACGGGTTACAGGAGTTGAGTTGATTGATGAGATCGCGGCAAAAGCCGAACGCGAGGAATTGCGCATCTACTTGCTAGGAGCAACTTCAGACGCGATCGCAACAGCAGCATCAAACTTACAGGATAAGTATCCTAAACTGAAAATTTGTGGGGTTGCCAACGGTTACTTCTCTCAAGCTCAAGCCAGCGAACGGGTAGAAGCAATCCGCCAAAGTGGTGCTCACATTCTATTTGTGGGTATGGGCGTCCCCCGGCAAGAATACTTTTTAGAAGAAAATTGGTTAGAATTGGGTGTTAATCTAGCGATCGGTGTAGGCGGTAGCTTTGAAATATTTGCAGGTACAAAGAAACGGGCACCTCTGTGGATGCAAGAAGTTGGACTGGAATGGCTCTATCGCTTGCTTCAAGAACCAGGAAGACTGTGGAAACGCTATCTAGTCACCAACTCGCGGTTTATCTATGAATTACTTCGGGTGTTACTTCATAGATTCTCTAAAAATTCAACATAAACATTGGTGTGAGATTCTGAGATAGAATATCAAAGATTCTATGCATGAGGTTGTGTTGTGTCGGGGTGAAGACTCTTCATTCAGACAGTTATAAAGTTTAGGGCTGGTAATGGGTAATAGGAAGTCAAGAACAATGACCAATGCCCAATTACCGATTACCAAAACCCCAAATGTATAATTAGCTACTTTGTTGACTTGTGAGGTGGCTACACGCGCTGATAATTTTAAAGATCAACAGATGTTATTTGTTAATCTTTGAAGTTAGATAAAAGATAAGAAAGTTTTTTATTTCCCTATTTTAAGGCAATGGATAACAATCTAGGAGTTATTTATCTCTCAATTCTGGTGTTTCTACTCTCATTCACAGTCATTAATGTTTTTAGGCAGATTCTCAAAACACGAAAGTTAGAAAGATCATTCTCCCGCTTGCGTAAAAAGTTGGGTAAAGAAAAAGGTACGGTTCAAGAATATTACGAATTAGCGAGTATTTATTCAGAAAAAAAAATCTTTTCTCAAGCAATCCCTCTATTTCAAAAAGCTATTAAAGCTGCTGAAGAAGAAGGAGAAGAAAATATCGCGAGTATATACAATGGCTTAGGCTATGCTTACTTTGCACAAGAACAGCATGACTTAGCTATTCGTCAGTATAAAGAAGCTATCAAATACAAACCGGATTATGTGACAGCACTAAATAATCTCGGTCATGCTTACGAACGGAAAAAATTGACATCTCAGGCGCTGTCAGCCTACGAAGATGCACTAAAATACGACCCAAAAAATTCCACTGCTAAACGCCGTGCTGAATCTATGCGACGCTTGGTATCTGTCTAGGTGAGAATCGAATAGCAAACATGAATTCATGCACAAAAAAGAAGTAGTTTGTGATGATACAGTGGTGAATGGTAGGGTTATTGAAGGGTGATGGATAATCGGTAATAGGTAGAAAGAACAATTATCAATGACCATGCACCACATATATTCAACGGATGAGTGCTTTTTTATAACTTCGTTAAACTTCAGTTCCTATTGCCAACCTTACACCCCAAAATAAAATTAAGATTATGATGGCAAGCCAGTCACCTCGAGTCAGCCGTAGGTTATGCCACTTTACTTGATGTTCGTTAGGGCTGGTAAAACCTCTTACCATCATCGCATTAGCCATTTGCTCTGCCCTTAACAGCAGATTTTCCAACAGCCTTTCTGCTACCATCAACCAAACTTTGATTGAGCCTTTCACTCCCAACTTTTTCCAATTAATTGCTCTTGTTAATACAGAACGAATTAAATTTTGGATTTCTTCTAAAACCAGAGGTATAAACCGCAAGGACAAAGTTAAAGTTAGAGTAATTTCTGTGACGGGTAACTTCAACCGTCGCAGAGGTTGCATTAAACTTTCTATGCCAGCTGTGATTTCTTCTGGTGCAGTTGTAAGTAAATATAAGTTGGTACTGTAAATTAGAGTAAATAACATAGAACTTAAGCTAACTGCCAAACTTAAAGAGCGGCGAGTAACTTTGACCGGTCCTTTATCTAATACCAGATATTTGTATTCTTTAGAATGATGGGTTGTGGCAATACCTTGCGGTTGTTGGGAGTTATAATTTGAGAATTCTTTCCGTAACTCCGAATTTTCAAGATTTGGGAGGCGCGATTCATAATGGATTCCAAGTCCATCAGGGCTGACAGCCGTAATCAATAAAACAAAAAAGCACAACATTGACAGCCATCCCATTTGCTGCTGCCAAACTCGTCGGGGAATTCTTGCTGTTAAAGTAGCAAATATCAACAGCACCACCAGCAGTAAGCGCCACAAGTTGTTAGCAAGAACGTAGGTTGTTAGAAAACTCATCAACCAAGCAATCTTGACTCGCGGATCGAGTTTATGCAGCCAAGTTTGTGGTTCTTCTAAGTATAGACCAAGTGGTAGCGATCGTAGTAAATCCATTTCTAAGTACAGCGTTGCATTAATTCGTAGCGAATTTATCCATCATCTGTGCGAC
>CALMVQ010000171.1 GCA_937873135.1 uncultured Scytonema sp.
CGTATTATCTCGTAGTTTTTTTCAGAAATCAAATATGATTCCTATATCGTTTTGCTATTAATTACGTAGTAATCCTACTTGTACGGCTACCAACAAAAATACTCCCATCAGCAAGCGGTACCAGACGAATATCCAAGTGCTGCGTTTTTCTAGATAGTGTAACAAACCGTAAATTGCTAAGAAAGCGGAAATACTGGCGGAGCTTAAACCAATTAACAGAATCAACCAACCATTTGTATCCAAACCAGCTTTAAGGAGGACGTGTAGTTCTTTAGCCCCTGCTAATATAACGGCTGGTATACCTAGCAAAAAAGAAAATCTGGCTGCTGTTTCTCGCTCCATTTTCAAAAATATTCCAGCTGTTAATGTCGAACCGGAACGCGAAACACCTGGAATCAAGGCAAATGCTTGAGCGATTCCGACAAAAATCGCATCTCGCAAAGTCAACTGGTTAAAGTCGCGTTCGTGATCACCCTGTTTTTCTGCCAACGCCAGCAAGAGAGACATCACAATTGAAGCCGATCCAACAACTATTAAAGAGCGCAAAGGGGAATTGGGAGTGTTAAGGAGCTTCTGGAGCAAAAGACCCGCTACGATTAGGGGAAGTGTACCCAGCAATACTCCCAGTACCAGTTGAAAGGATTTTGACTGAAAGTTTTGGTTAGTGATCGCTCTGAATGTCCCTGCTGTCAATTGCTTGATGTCTTTCCAAAAATAAGTAATAACAGCCCCTAGACTGGCAAGTTGCATCGCCGCTGAAAAAGCGGTGCCCGGGTCTTGCCATCCCAACAAACCTGGTACGATTCGTAAATGCGCGGTACTACTAATTGGCAGTAATTCTGTGATGCCTTGGACAATGCCCAAAATAACTACTTGCCACCAATCTAATTTGGTGAATCCCAAGTCCACATGCTCGGTAAAAGTCGTAGCTGCAAAAAACGTGTAACTCATCATAAGGATTTTTCAGGTTTCAACAAGCTTTGCTGTTAGGGTTAACTAGAGCGAGAAACGCCCATTATGGTTTCAGGTAAGGTTTTTTGTCCAGATTCATAGTACTAAGGAGAGAAAAGGGGAGAGAGTCGATTTAAATTCGTCTGGTGCCGCTTATCCTCATATGGTCCCTGCTCCTTAATTGTCTCCATTAACCAAACTCCCGAAACACTTACGTAATTTTACCGATTTATCAGAATTTACACTTTATTGGTCGATCTTTCCGGGCAACCACCAAAATTAATCTCGGCTCTAAAAGGTGAGGACAGAGGGGGAAAGTATATTCTAATTCCTCACCAGAACAGTGCTGAGTGCTGAGTGCTGAGTGCTGAGGGAAAAGTAAAATTAATTGGCACGAGCGCACGATCTCACTCCTGAAGTCCCAACTCAATGGTGAACTACTTAGGTATGAATATTAAATGAGAGTAAAAATACCTTCAAAAGATATTTTTGTTATGATATTTTAAATAAAATAAAGATAAGTAACAAATATTAAAAACGTTGGTTAACAATACATTGTCCTCTCACACTGTTTCTAGCCCACAGCAGTCTTACATAAGTGAGACGCAAGCCGTACGCGACTTGCTTCAAATCTATCGATCAGGACAGCGTAGTGGGTTCTCAGATATTCCGTTATGGCAAGTCATATCTAAATCAACTTGGTTGGTGTTTGCTGCTGCAGTCTTTCTGGTGTCAGTGCCAGTTTTTGTGGAAGCGCCACTGGTGCGATCGCAACCGTTGCTGAGTTTAATGATGACAGCAGGTTGGATATGGCTGAGTTTTGCCTTGATGTCACGTCCCTCTACTTACTTGTGGGGAGATTTGCTTTTAGGTTTCAGTTGGAGTTGGTTTGCCGGATCGATTTACTGGGGGTGGTTGCGTTGGGAACCGCTATGGCATTTACCAGTGGAAGCTATCGGCTTACCCTTCGCTTTGTGGTGTATTAGTCGCAATTGGGGTAAAGTTGGTAACTGGTTTTATCTGGGTTCTTTATTTGGCACAGCATTAACCGATGTGTACTTCTATTTAGTAGACTTAATACCTTCTTGGCGGCAAATTATGATGGTAGAACCCAAGTACATCTCCACAATTTTGCAAAATGCTGTGGCGCAAGTACAAACCCCATTAGGAAAAGCTTGGGCACTGACTCTTGTTGTCTTGCTGTTAATCGTGGGAATTTTACCTTTAAAGTGCAAGCAGCAGCACTGGTATGCATTTAGTGGAGCAGTTTTAAGTACAATATTGGTAGACTGCTTATTTTTGCTAGCAGCAACTCTTGCTTGAGAATGGGAACTTTCCTACCTCAACGCTCCAACAGGTGCTAGAGCTCAATGTCTTGGGAACTCCCCTCTGTTCTAAGCAGTGGCTTCCGCCGCCATAGACTTCAGGCGTTGCAGTTTGATTGACAAGGGAAACTGACCCCGCACTTATTAAAAATTAAGAAGTTGGAAATACAAGGTTGTTAGCTGTTCAAGATGGTAGTGATATTTCCACATTAGCGTTCTCTAGACAGATAAGGGGAACTAGTACAGAGCGGCGGAAATAACCCACCCATCTGAAATAGGTAAAAAGCTTATAAAATAAGTGTTCTTTCTTTTGACTTTTGACTTTTGACTTTTGCCTTGTTGTACTAGGGAGAGTTATGACTCTGCGTCTTTTGTCTTCTGTTTATCAACAATATTGACAGACTGCTTTGTAGTAGCAAGTCCAAGTGCATATTAATACGCTGTATATTAGTTTCTGATGACTGTTGTGTCTTGATTAAGCTATCAGCCATTAGTCTTAAAGGTAAATATTGTGTCTATACCATAGTTTTTCCCTTTAAGCTAGGTCAAAGAGCAAAAATTTAACCAAGCTGGAAGCTCTTGAAAGAGTACTAACAGCTACAGGCTAACCGCTCTTAGCTGACAATTTTTATTTCAGTTTGATGAAAAGAGGTAGAAAATTGTGAAACGATTGGCATGTTTATTAACAGTTTTTAGTTTATTAGTAGGATGTTTGGGATGGTTCTCGATGCCTCAAACAGCCCAAGCTGGGAATATCAATGGTGTTTTTCAATCAATTTCAGTTCTGGCAGTTGAGGGAGGTCAATACCAGCAGAACCAGGCAGATAGAAAGTTGGGAACAGCATTTGGTAAGAAAATTGATTTGAATAACACTAATGTGCGAGCTTTTCAAAAATATCCGGGACTATATCCCAACCTTGCTAAAAAAATAGTATCGAATGCTCCTTACGAGAAAGTAGATGATGTGTTCAACATTGAAGGATTGAGCGAACACCAAAAAGACATCCTGCAAGCAAACCTAGATCACTTCACCGTAACAGACGTGGAAGCAGCTTTCACTGAAGGAGACGACCGCGTTAATAACGGTATCTATCGTTAACTACCACAATTTATAGGCAAAGGATAAGGCAGGGAAGCAGGGAGCCAGGGGTAATGTAGGGGCACTTGGCGAGGGATAATTTTAATCTACTTTCCCTCCCCCGAGCTCTCTATCTCCCCCTCTTC
>CALMVQ010000172.1 GCA_937873135.1 uncultured Scytonema sp.
GTCGCACAGATGATGGATAAATTCGCTACGAATTAATGCAACGCTGTACTAAGTTTGAAGAAACAAGGCAGTGGAGGTGCAATCATGAGCATGAGATTGAAGAATGCTGTTGTGATTGGAGGTAGCATTGCGGGAATGCTGGCAGCGCGTGTACTTGCTGATCGCTTTGAATCGGTAACGATAGTAGAAACAGATCAACTGCCTTTACAACCCGAAGTGCGTAAAGGTGTGCCGCAATCGCCGCAGCCTCACGTCTTATTGACACGAGGATATAGAATTTTAGAGGAGCTTTTCCCAGGTATCGGTTCAGAGTTGAGTGCTGCTGGAGCGCTTTCCATTGATTGGGTGCGGGAGTTTCATCATTTTGTACAGGGAAAATGGAGTTTGAGTGATGTCGCACCTTCGGATATTGTCTCTTTTACCTGCTCTCGCCCATTGGTAGAATGGGCAATTCGACAAAGACTGACAGAATTCCTCCAAGTAAACTTTGTCGAAAAACATCGCGCTGTTGGGTTGCTGACAAATGGGACACAGGTCACAGGGGTACGTATGCAAGCGATCGCAGGCGATCATGTTGAAGTTCCGGCAACCTTGGTAGTTGATGCGGCCGGTCGTCGTTCTCATACACCGCAGTGGTTAGAAAGTTTAGGTTTTGATTCACCAAAAGAGACCTTTGTCAACCCATTTTTAGGATATGCTACCAGGCGTTACAAACAGCCAGAGGGTTTTACTGATGACTGGAAGGTAATGCTCATTGCTCAAGAACCTCCCGACAATAAGCGGTTGGGATATTTAGCAAAAATTGAAGGTGGGGAATGGATTGCGACTATTGGGGGTTACGGGCATGATTTTCCCCCATTAGATAATGACGGTTTTTTGGAATTTGCCCGCAGTCTATCTAACCCCAAGTTTTATGAAATAATCAAAGATGCGGAACCTGTTTCACCAATTATTGCCCATCGTGCAACGGTAAATCGGCTGCGGCATTATGAAAAAACCCAGATGCCTCAAGGTTTTGTGGCTTTAGGCGATGCCGTTTGTGCCTTATGTCCAGTGTATGGTCAAGGCATGACAGTGAGTGCTCTATCTGCAATGGTTCTGAAAGATTGGTTGAGTCATGGCAACTTAAATGTCTCGCGCTTTCAAAAAAGCTTGGCAAAGAGTAATTCCTTTCACTGGACGCTAGCTACAGAGATGGATTCACGCTTTCCCACTACATCTGGTAGAACCAGCAAATCCCCCAATTTGGTTGGGAAAATTTTCGCCTGGTATAACCAACAGGTGATCGTCAGTGCCAGTTTTGATTCTCATTTGCATACCTTGCATTTGGAGATTATGCAGTTCCTCAAATCTCCTCTAGCACTTTATCACCCACAAGTCATCTTTCGTGTATTGAAACTAAGTAACACTCAACAGCAAGCTAAAAGCTAATACTCGTTGGCTAGAGATTTTGTGCCAGATCAAGTTTAGTTGAACACTGATATAAGGTTTGTCGTTGCGCTGTCTACGCTTGATGGCAACTACGAGCCTATGTTGTATTGATGACTGATGAAGCCAACGTAGTCTCATACTATATCATGAAGAGGCGAGTACAAGTGATACCGGAAATCTATACTATACTGCTTGCAGTGAATGTAGATACTTTACAACTACGGTATTGGAAAGACTGAGTAAAAAGCATCGTTGTCACCTGCTAGTTCACCCTGAATTGGATTCTGTGTGACTAGCTGTCCAGGAGTCGTCATCACAACAGCTGCTGTTCCTGCTGTTGCTGTAACACCAAAGATAGTGCCACTATTTGTAGTAGAACCTTGGGCAGTCCAGCTTGTCCAGATTTTGCGGGTGTTAAAATCTGGAGAAACAATCAGCAAGAAACAGTCACCTCCAGAATATGGTCCAAGTGGTTGACCGGAAATGCTCAATGCATTGCGATTAGCAATATTGTAGCCACTTATACCACCAATGTAAACATTACCATCTTCATCAGCAGTAATCGCTTTCGGGCGAATTGTATTCCCTTGATCTTTGCTCAGTCTAGCCAAAGCAAACTGCCCTTTCAAAATTTCACCCGTTGCAGGATTCAACCTAGCATAGTAAGTGATTTGATTGGATTTGGTGTTGTAAGGGGTGTTGTATTTATCAAAAGTTACATTTGGAGCATTTTGAGATAAATCGCTGGAATCATAATTATAAATAGTGTTACCTCCAGCACTTTCTCCGGCAAAGTACAACAAGTTATCTTTGCCGATCGCAACTCTGACTCCTCTAGTGTCGGCACACGAAGAATTCGTTGCATAAGCTTGGGCTGAGGTCCAATCATAATCTTGCCACTTGATCTTGCCAGTGTAACTGTACCCCCGGACAAAAGCAACTTGCAACTGACTACATTTTCCCCCATTCTTTTGAGTGTAGCCAGTGACAATGACTGTCTGAGTGTCACTATCAACCGCCACATCCTCAATATACTTCCCTGCGGGAGTAAATTTACCTATCTGGTTTCTAGCTGCATCAAAGACAGTGACTTGCTTGTTGAATAAAGCTGCGATCGCACCATCTTGACCAACAGCGACTCTGCGACCGGTACTAAATGTCGCACCCCCACCAGAACCAAGATTCTGACTCCAAAGCACCTGTGTCCCATCAGAACTAATGATGGCGAAGCCGAAATCACCAACCACAGCAATCTCACCAGTTGTGCGGTTGATGTCTAAATCGTCAACTGTATCGCCCAGTCTAGTCACAGACAAAATCTTTTTGCCTTCTGGACTCATTCGGATAATGACTCCATTACCTCCTGAACTGTTGCTGCTTCCTGCTTGTAAGTTTATTGGAGTTACTCCAAAATTGTTATCAACAATTTTTCCTCCTAATACGACTGATTGGTCGGGAGCAATCTCTACAGACGTTCCATTATCGTCGTCTTGCCCACCCAGGTAAGAAGCCGAACAGACTTCTAAGTTTGTGGCAGTTGTGTTAGCGGAAGAACAATTGTTTTCTTGCTCCTGAGCTAAAACAATACTTGAGAACAAGACCAAGCTAGAGATTCCTGTAGTTACTAAGTAAGTAAAAAATTTGCCCATTGAATCAGGAGTAGAGAGAAGGGACTGCTTTGCGGAGCCAGTACTGAATGAGTTTTTTCTTCCTTTCAATAAGAGCGTTGAGAGAAGTCTGAGCGGCAGCAACATTTGATCAGAACTTCGGGAGGTGTCCCGCGTTGTAGTAAGTGGCGTGAGAGAGTTGGGTAAAGATATTTTCATCTAAAAATCCTTGATACGTTGGAAACCCTGTGGCTGAGAGCCCACGGAGGAAAACGAACTTACGCACGTAGACGTGATAAAAATTTTGCCCCCTTGTTTTGTTGATCTTGCGATGGCAACACTAACTAATTAGGTAGCTGGCAACGCATCCCTTGGTAGAAACTTAAACACTTGCTCGCAACGGATACTTGAGATCAACTCAAGTTAGCAAGTCAGCATAGTATGGCTGGGAGATGTGGAAACTTCTAGACTTGCTAGAAGCTCCGCGTCTTCAGACCCCAGGGTTACTGACAACCTCGTCGTGAACGTAGTTCGATTTTGCCAAGAAGCAGAAGTCTCAGTCATAGAGGTCTATCAACCAAAAAATGATCGATGTAGACCACCACATAACTGCAGAGAAGTAACAAGTATCAATCCTAACTATTTTCAAAAATTGTGCAAGGGTAATTTATGTTGCTAGAGGTTCTTTTAATAGGTATTTTTGAAGAATTTAATCAATCTTTAATTTCTAAGTATTTTTATGCAATAAAAATAATATAAGTATTTATTAATACTTAAAAAACTAAGATTTATATTGATTTTCGCTACATATCAAATATCCTGTAAGGGTGAAAGGCACCGAACACCCATACCCACTGCAATACTGCTCGCTTTACTCTAAAAAATTGGAACAATAAGAGCGATAAATTGAGGGGATACATTCTCTTAAACCCTCTTTTTCAGGGGGTTTAAGGAGGCGTTTCGGATAGGAGACTAACGAGGAAAAAGTCTGATCCAAGCAGTCTTGCCACCCACTGTATCTGTTGCCTGATGAGTGGAGAATTGGTATTAGATAAAGGTAGCGTGAGGCGGAGCAACCCGGTTTCTCAGTTGAGGATTGGTGTTGATACTTAAAAACTTTTCAATAAATAACAAAGCCCTTAGCGGAAAACCAAGGGCTTTGTTATTTATACTAAGTGGCGGATTAAATAATCTATTTAAGTATCAGCTACTAGCTGATTGGATAGTAGCTAATTACTGAGGCCTACTTGTTAAGCTTTAGTGGCAGTGTCGGGAAGATTCAAGGCAGAACGTACATTTAATGACAGCATCACGCGGGAAATCCCAGTGAACAGAATGCTAGCACCAACCAGAGTCCCAATAAGCCAAGGCGAATCAAAGGGCCACTGGAACCAAATCATTGCACCTAGCGCTAGGGTAATAATGCCGTCAACTAGCACCCAAGTCCAGTTTTGTTGCGGACGCAACCGGAATGCAAGGATCAACTCGAACACGCCTTCAGTTAGCAGAAAGCTGGCAAGCAACAAAGTCAGCGTCAGGGCACCTCTGAAAGGGTTCACAAACAGCATTACACCTGTGCCAATGTAAAGGATGCTTAATAAAAGCTGCCAGATGAAGCCTCCATTGGGGCTTTCACCTTGATTGCGGGTTTGAAATGCATATACCAGCTTGGCAATTCCGGCGGAGATCAAGATCAAAGCAAACCAAGTCTCCGCAAAAATCGTTGAGACAGTAGGTAGTGCGATCGCCACAATCCCCAAAACAATTACGAGAATACCAGTTATGAGCGACCCATTTACTTTCTTCTTCAAGTCATTAGAAATGTCTGTTGTCATATAAATTTTTTTTCATGCTTTAGTAAACTCTAAGATTAGGCTATAAAATTTCTTTAGTACTTTACACAACCCTAAGGTAGATCCCCCCACAACAGCCTTTGCCCTTCAGAACTGTCTTGAGGCTTATATAGTGACTTAATAGCGAAATTCTCTACTCCTATGGTTCTGATTGTGGAGAGTCGGACTTGTGCTGACGGTTCCTGTTAGCTTCTTCGATTCGCTGGCGCATTGCTTGCTCGGCAATCCGGATATTCTCTTCAATAGGCAAACCATGTTCATCATACATAGCCGGATACCGTTTCACTTCTACGGTAGGTGGAATCCGAAACAGGAAACGAATTGCCTCTATATCATCTCGATTTTCCCGCACATAGGCTTTGAGTTCAGCTGTACTCATTTGTGCAAAGTTTGGTTTCATAAGAAATACCATTCTCCATTAGGAGGTACAATAATTTGATGTTCATCGTCAATGCCCGCGAGAATAAAAATATCTACCGTTTGTTCATCAAAACGGAATAGATGGATGTGTTGGTGAAGATTGGACAACATCTGGCAAACTCTCACACAGGCTAAAGCTAGGCATCTGGCGTTGGGGTTCCCCCCGTTGTAGCAAGTGCCGTCACGTTTTAATCGTTGATTACATAATTTATCAATGTTAATTAACGATTTGTTTCACCAGGTAGGAATGATACTTTAAGATTTTTCATTATCTTGTTCGACGATCTCCGCTTTATCTGTTAACGGCTTTACTACCCGTGCGATCGCTTCCTGAATAAAGCCCCGAATAAATTCATCCCGGCGATTGAGTTGAAACTGTCGCTGTACGACCTCAGTTATACCACCATCACCCCAATCTTGGTCGTGGCGAAAATACTCAATAAAACTCTTACCAGCAATTCGCGTCATATAAGCTGCTGTTACTCCTTGAATTGCCCGCCCAATCACAAAAGTACCGACATTAAGTTGCAATGCTGTAGAAATTAATTCCAGCGCACCCTTGACTATGCCTAAACTCGCGAGAGTTTTTGCTAAAGAAACGGCTAACTCTCGTCCGCGTTCCATGTTCAGTTCACAGCCGTATAGCTTACCAATTTCTACAACCATTTGAGCATTAACAGCAGCCGTCGCCAGCAAATCTACACCTGGCAAAGGTGTTACCGAAACGACACCAGCACTAATCCATTGAAAGCGCTGTACTATTTTCTCAGCTTGACGGCGACGTTGACCATCAATAAGTTTCCGTGCTTCTTCTCCCAGTCTTAAAGATTGCAGCAGAATATTATCTGCGACTAAATCTTCTCCCTCTGCTCGCAAAATGACTGCCATCCGTCTCAATATCGGTAAAATATCTATATCGGGCTGAAAAATCTCGCCATCTTCTAACTTTACTGCTTGAGGATTAGCGGTAATAGCCACGACATCATTAACTGCTATAAATCCCCGTACTCGCTGACGCAATCGTGCCAAAATCGCTTCTTTATCTTCGTCTGTATACAAATCTGTTTTGTTGAGCACAAGGAGCGATCGCTTGCCAATTTCTGCTAATACTCGCAGTGGGTCATATTCTGATTTCCTAAGATCATTATCTACAACGAACAACAACAAATCTGCTTCTGTTGCCAGAACTCTAGCAAGTTGTTCTCTCTCAGTTCCCGCCACTCCTGCTTCTAAAATCCCTGGTGTATCTGTAATCAATATCTTGCGTTCTAATCCTTTCAACCTCAAACAATAAGTTTCCCCCACTTGGGTTGTCCCCATCGGTGCATCAACCCTACCCACGATGCGTCCCATCACCGCATTGACTAAAGAGGTTTTGCCAGCACTACCAGTACCAAAAACGACGACTTGAATCTCACCACGAGCTAAGTTTGCTTCAATTTCTCGAGATTTACTGAGTAAAGCTTGTCTTGCAACCTCATCTTGAACTTGCGCGACCTGTTGCTGCACTGCTTGTAGAGTTGAAGATGCGGCTTCTGGTTTAGCTGTGGGAACTTGTACTTGAGCGCTTTGTCTGCGAGCACGGCGGGAACGCTCTTCGCCAGCCCGAATCACCAGCACATAATAGACAAAAACGGCAATTAACGCTCCGATCAAAACAACCAGCAACAACAAGAGCAGATTGCCTAGTAATGGAGAAGAATAAGAAAACTGCCAGTAAAGCCGTGAGAAAGAATCAATTAACCACAGGGTTAACCCCAGAATGACAATTAAACCAACAATCAGCGTGACTATGCGCGGCAGAGGCATGGATGGTAAAGGTTAGGGGGTATATGAGCAGATACTTCTCATCTTAATCGTTTAAGCATTCAGACCGAATTGCCGTCAGCGCTGTGGAGTGATATTATGTCCGCTTGAACACCCGTGATCCCGTTTATCCACATCAACTTATTAACTACTTTTTGTTGTGCTTGATAGTAATTGGTATTGCTGGATAAGTTGCTGGCATCTCCTACCAGCCGCGTGTGCTTGCTGCATCAATTCTCCACCATGAGCAAGGTTGTTTGCAGCAAATGCTGCCCGAGCTTGGCGTGCACAATTTGCGGCTAATGATGATTCGTGTTGAATTTGTGATTTTAAGTCTTCCATAAATTATCAACCACCTTGTTCTCTTATTATTATCTCCAAATTTTCGGCTAGTTCGTATACTTTATCGGCTTGGCTTTCCAACAAACTCGCATCACTATAATTACCAGTTTGCACTGCCAATTCAAATTCCTCGTATAAATCGATTGCTGTGTGTTCGAGTGATAAGTACGCACGCACTAATACTTCGATTGTTCTTGTTTCCATCCTGTACCACTGGTCATAACAGATATATCATATAATGCTCAAACGGAATCAAGATTACGCATTGACAGAAATTATAAAATATGTATAAGAAATTTTCTTGCCTAAAAGTTTGAAGAAGGGGCTTCCGATGGTGGGCAGTGACGTACAAGATTTAAACTTGCATTAAAAGGTACTGCACACCTTAAGCCTGTTTGGACACGTTAAGGCACTCAATGTTCAAGTATATTTGAGGAGTTATAGAAGAAGCTTTTTTTACTTACAAATGTCATGTTCGACGAAATTCTACAACGAATGCGGGATTTGGTTGCATCAGTTCAATATGTAATGACTCTTCATGCAGATGAAGAAATGAACGATGATAATTTGACAATCTATGATATCGAACAAAGCATTCTTACAGGCGAAATACTGGAACGTCAAAAAGATAAAGTAACTGCTGAATCAAAATACCGTATTCGAGGAACAAGCGAAGACGGCATAAAGGTGGAAGTCATTGCTAAACTCAGTTTGACGGGAAAGTTAGTTATCATTACCGTATATCGGGTCTAAGATGGGGAAAGGCAATGCAAAAGTGTGATATTTGCGGAAGTCAAGGAGTAAATATCCGCAGGGTTAGTCGGACATACGGTAAAGGTGAAGACTTGCTGGTTATTGAGAATATTCCTGTCATCAGTTGTTCTCATTGTGGTGAAAGTTACCTCACAGCAGAAACTTTACATGAAATTGAAAGAATTAAGCGCAATCGAAAAAACTTGGCTGTTGCACGTTTTGTAGAAGTGGCTAAATTTGATCAAGGAAACTCGCCTGTTGCTGTGTAGCTATAATTTTCATCAAGGGCAAGAGAGTGTTTTTCATCTATAGCGGTTCTCATTTGTGTTAAATACACCCAGAAGTAGGGGCTAACGACCATTCGCCCCTACTTTTCGTTGCAATACGCCCCTACGATGTGGTCAATTTACCGGAAAACTGCTGTCATTCAAAAAGCCTGTATCCATTCTTTGACAGAGTATTCAGTCCAAATACCGTTTTGCCAATAAGGATCGGCTTCAACTAACTGGCGCACGATCGCTTCGTCTTCGGCTTCGTAAAGACCAAAAACTTTCGTGATATCTTTGGTAGGACCGATGGTTATTAAAACACCGGATTCTTTCTGTTTTGCCAGTCCGTCTAGATGAGCTTGACGGTAGGGATCTCGTTTTTTGAGGACATCTTCGCAGTAAGTTCCCCACATTACATACTTAGGCATGGTTTAAAAGTTAGGATTTAGGAGCGTAGGGGCGGGTTTATTACAAAATAATGAAGTAAACACGATATCTTCTCAAACCTGCCCGTACAGGAGTTAAGAGTTGGGAATTTTTTGCCTGACTCTTAACTTCTGAGAGTGACACCGAATTTTTCCACGAGGGCTTCGCGGACTTTTTGATGTATAGGTTCGACTTCTGCATCGGTGAGGGTGCGATCGCCCGACCGATAGACTAAGCGAAAGGCTAAACTTCGCTGTCCTGGCGCGACATTTTCGCCCTGATATTCATCAAACAATTCCACTGACTCTAGCAAATTGTTGGCAGCTTTAGTAACTGCTTTTTTAATATCAGCAACTGTCACTTTTACAGGTGCGAAGAAGGCTATGTCTCGGTCTGTTGCCGGATAATTGGAATAGGCTTTAAACTGGGGGACCAGGATTTCTTCTTGATCAATAACTTCTAAAAGCACATTGAGATCTAATTGAAACAAATAAACTGAATCTGGTAAATCTCTTTCTCGCCGCAGTTGGGGATGCAGTTGCCCAAACATGCCAAGTTTGTTTCCTCCTACCCACAAGGAGGCGGTGCGTCCTGGATGGAAGCGTCCGTCACGACAATCTGGTTGATATTCCACAGAAAGGCAAAGTTGGTGAAAGACGCTGTCTAAAAGACCTTTGGCTTCAAACCATGTCATTGGTTGCTCGTGACCACTTCTTGTCCACTTGCCGTTCGTGGGATCGCCTCCCATGATGCCGGCGATCGCATCTGCTTCTAGCAAACCTTCTTCTTCCTGCCAAAAAATTCGCCCAATTTCAAAGCCGTTTAGGGAACCGTTTCCCTGTTCTAAGTTATACTGAAAGGCATCGATCAAGCCTGAGATTAAATCGGTTCGCAGTGCTGAATATTCTATAAATAAAGGATTTGTCAGTACGACTTGTCTATCTTCTCCTGGTTTTACCAAAGAATAGTGCATCAGTTCTGTCAATCCGACTGCACGCAGTGATGCTCGCAATTTGCGGCTCAATTCTTGATCTAAAGGTAGATAACCAGCTTCTGCCTTTTCTGGTAAAGTGTCGCAAAAATTGTTGTAGCTATAGAGACGGGCAATTTCTTCAATTAAGTCTATCTCCCGCTCTAAATCGCGGTAACGATAAGGTGGTACGGAAACTGTCCAGGTACTGTCTCCTGAAGAAGTTAACTGACATCCCAGTGCAGTGAGAATTCGTTCGGCATCTGCACTTTGGAGTTCTCCTGTTTGCTCTCCCAAATTAATGGGGCCGAGGATTTGATTAACTCTGTCTAAACGCAGTTCAATTGAGCGTGTCCAAGTGGAAGGATCAGGGCGCGTGTCAGCAATTTCTTGCTTGACAATTTTACCGCCTGCTATTTCAGTAATTAGGGATAAAGCACGACGACAGGCAACTTCTAATTCGGCACGGTTTACACCGCGTTCGTATCTACTTGAAGCTTCTGTCCTTAACCCAACGCTTCTTGAAGAACGGCGAATTGCCACAGAATCAAAGAGTGCTGCTTCTAAAACCAGGTTTTGAGTTCCATCATGAACTTCTGTTTCTTCCCCACCCATCACTCCTGCTAAGGCAACGGGTTTGTTGTTAGCAGTGATCAGCAAATTTTGTGTTGAGAGAGTGCGAGTTTTTCCATCCAAAGTTTTTAGAGATTCTTCGGCATCGGCGAAGCAGACACCGATTTGTAGAGACGCGCTACGATGAGTTTCTACAGGCGTAACTGATTGTAAGCGATCGCGGTCAAATGCGTGTAGTGGCTGTCCCCATTCCCACAAAACGTAGTTAGTAATGTCTACAACATTATTTATGGGCTTTACACCTGCAGCACGCAAGCGCTGTTGCAGCCATTCAGGTGAGGGGGCAATTTTTATTTGTTCGATCTCTGTGCCTATGTAGGCGGGGCAAGCTTGTGTCTCGGCAATTTTTAAGGTTAGACTATGTCCTTCCTCAGGAATTGATACTTCATTGATGTGCGGGATTGTCAACTTTGCGCCTGTCAAGGCTGCGACTTCCCTGGCTACACCAATCATACTCAAAGCATCAGCACGGTTGGCAGTCGCAGTCAAGTCTAAAATTACATCATCTAAACCTAAAAGCGGTCGAACATCGCTCCCCAGTTGCAGATTTTCGTTATTAAAAATATGAATACCGTCTACATCACTTTCGCAACCAAGTTCCTTTAAGGAACAAATCATACCATGAGATGGCACCCCTCGGAGTTTTGCGGGTTTGATTTTTAAATTAATGTTGGGTAGGAAAGTACCGACAGTTGCTACTGGTACATAAATATCAGATCGGACATTGGAAGCTCCACAGACAATATTTAAAGTCTCTCCTGTACCGATATCAACTTGGCAAACACTCAGTTTATCAGCATTGGGGTGAGGTTGGCGTTCTAACACTTTCCCAACAACAACACCAGCTGCCCAAGCGCGACGATCTTCAATCTCTTCCACTTCAAAACCAGCCATTGTCAGCGATTCTGCCAACTCTTCCGGGCTGGGTTTTAATTCTACGAGTTCCTGCAACCATTTAAGAGAAATACGCATGGGTTGTGTGTGGTTGTGCCAAATAATCAGCTTAAATCATAATGCATCGTCTATTTTATCGCAGTCCTATCCGAATTGTGAAATATTCGTCTATATAACTAGTACAACAAGGCAAAAGTAAAAAGTAAAAAGTAAAAAGAAAGAACCTTA
>CALMVQ010000173.1 GCA_937873135.1 uncultured Scytonema sp.
TAACCAAGTTTACGTTTCGTTACATACCTTGAAATTATAGTGCCTACCTACTTACCGTTCAGTTAAAGGTTGTTCTTACACGTAGAGACGTTCCATGAAACGTCTCTACGTGCGTCTTATTGTGCCGCCACTTTACTTTTCTTTACGACTTGTATGACAACGACATCACTTAGAAGCTTTTTGAGTGAGAGGGCAAGTAACACTCTTTTTGCCTGACCAATCTGTAAAGGTATTTTCATCTTTGTAATGCCGAGGAGTTTGCATCATTAAGCGCCAAGCATCTCCAGCATTCACTAAATTCATGCGGTCAGGATAGTGTACTTTTAATAACTCTTGAACTACCGGATAGTAGTCAGAGTTTATTCCCGGAAAGATATGATGTTCTGTGTGGTAAGAAAAATTTAAATGTAACTTATCAAATAGCTTGGGAACTCGCAAAGAAACACTGTTAAGCAGCGGATCGTTAACGCTTGTCATGCGACAAAGCATGTGATTTGTATAAATATAAAACATCAATCCAGCATAGCCAATACTCATAGGGAGAAAATAGCTAAGCACAATTTTTAAAAGAGAAAATTGCAGACAGGCACAAATAATTAGATGAATCGTTAACATGAAAATCAGTTCACCTGTAACAGCTAGACGCTTTTTAGCATTGAGGGTAAAAGCGGCTGGAACATAATTAACCGATTGACGATTAAATAACAGCACAGAGGTTAGATTGCGAAAATTCCAGACAGACCATGCTGTTGTCATTCCGACTGTTAAACATATGCGGTTGACTTCAGCAGAAGGCACAAATAGATTTTGAATCCATTTTCCCCAGGTATGAGGCTCTTCGTATAAGTAATTGCGATCAGGATCGGCTAATGAATTTGTTTTAATGTGATGCTCTTGGTTATGAAGTACCTTCCACAACGTCGGTGGCATCCACAACATGGTTAGCCCTAACAAACTAATAACATGAATGAGACGGGAATTTCTAATCACGCTACCATGCAGGATATTATGGGAGCTAAATAGCAGGACAATGACGCTGTTTCCCATCACCACGGCTAGTGGTAAATAAAGCCATAAAAGATATACAGGCCAACGATCCAGAGAAGTGGCGATCGCCCAGCCCATAATTAAGATTGCCAGATTAAGGAATAAAATAACTAACTTACTCGGATCGGGGACAAACGCCTCCACAGGAAGGAGGGGACGCAATTTCTTCGCATACACGGCTTGGGAGATCAGCATCTGAGTGGGAGATTTCATGAAATTTTATGTACTTATATTAAGATTAACTTAAATTCAAAAATAAACTTAATTTTTTACCTCATGTGGTCTTAGCATCCCGTTTATGAAATGAATGCCTTGCCGTTCATTCTAGAGCCAAACCACGCGCACCCCCCACTGTCACAATCGGTTTTTTCGTATTTTTATCCACAATAGAGGCTGCAATTTATACAAAAATGAACCAATTTTACATAGTAATGCCACAGGCAAGCCTTTCCCTGATCTACGCCAATCCCAAATCGTGACAATGCGCGGGTGCGGAATGTAGTCAAATAAATGTGACAAATCTTACAAGCTTGGCTGAGTTATTTTCCTGCCCTCTACCTTTCTTTGTAGAAATACTTTCTGCTAATTTCATCGAAACAGTTAACGTAGAGGTGTAGCTAAAAATTAAAATGAATTTAGAATAGCTCTATGCCAAGTACTACCATAATTTGGGTCATAGCAGGAGCGCTTCTGTGTTTAACGGAATTGTTTCTGCCAACGGCTTTTGTTGCTATGACGTTGGGAATCAGCGCCTTGGTGGTGGCACTGCTGTCTGGTGTGTTGGGAGTATGGCTGCAAGTTTTCGTCTGGCTATTGCTTTCCACTGCGCTTGTTGTCATTTCCCGTCGATTTGTGAAACTGCCTCATCGAAGTAAGTTAAAAATTCGGGATGCAACTACAGGTGAAACTTTGACGGAGATTCCAGCTGGGAAGACAGGGCGAGTTTTATACGAGGGAAATTCCTGGCGGGCACGTTGTGAGGATGACATCACCATAGCAGCTCATGAACGAGTCTACATAACTAGACGTGAGGGAACAACGTTGATTATCCTACCAGAAGAAGGGATGTAGGTCAAAATTAAAAATTAAAAATTAAAAATGAATTTTTGAATGAAGCGTAGGGGTTCTTTTACAGACACGCAACTTTACACTCCATTTTTTCGGTGGATATGAGTGTTAGCGGTCGATTAGTTATTAGTGTTACAAAGGATAGATGACTAATGACAAAGTCTGTGGGATAGGAGATTCAGCAGGAGCGAGCTTTACTATTCATCCCACTTTTTTGATGGGTGGTATGAGTTTAAAACTAGTTTTTAGCAAAATCAGGAGATAAAAAAAATGGATTATTTATTTTTACTGATATCTTTGGCTTTGGGCGGTTCTGCGATCGCAGGTTCGGTGAAAGTTGTCAATCAGGGCAATGAAGCGTTGGTAGAGCGCTTAGGTAGTTATAGCAAAAAATTAGAACCGGGTTTGACCTTGATTACTCCTTTTGTTGATCGCATAGTCTTTCGCGAAACCATCCGAGAAAAAGTTTTAGAGATCCCACCCCAACAATGTATCACCCGTGACAACGTGTCGATTACTGTTGATGCGGTGGTTTACTGGCGTATTATGGATATGGAGAGAGCTTACTACAAGGTGGAGAATCTCCAATTAGCGATGGTGAATTTGGTACTGACTCAAATTCGTGCGGAAATGGGTCAACTAGAACTAGATGATACTTTCACCGCCCGTTCTCATATTAATGAACTTTTGTTGCGAGATTTGGATATTGCCACTGAACCTTGGGGTGTGAAAGTCACTCGCGTGGAACTGCGGGATCTTATTCCGTCGCAGGCAGTGCAAGAATCAATGGACTTGCAGATGTCGGCAGAAAGGCGCAAACGGGCAGCGATTTTAACTTCTGAGGGAGAACGGGAATCTGCCGTGAATAGCGCCCGAGGTAAAGCAGATGCCCAAGTTTTGGATGCGGAAGCCCGTCAAAAAGCGACTATCTTACAAGCAGAGGCTGAACAAAAAGCCATTGTTCTCAAAGCCCAAGCCGAACGCCAACAGCAGGTTCTTAAAGCCCAAGCCGTTGCAGAATCTTCAGATATTATTGCCCAAAAAATCAAAGCTAGCCCTAATGCTCGTCAAGCTTTGGAAATTTTGCTTGCCTTGGGTTATCTGGATATGGGGGCGACAATTGGCAAGAGTGAGAGCAGTAAGGTGATGTTTATGGACCCGCGCACTATACCTGCCGCTTTGGAGGGTATACGTTCCATTGTCTCAAATAATCAAACTGATGCCAACTCTTTTCTTGCTGAGGAAACAACTCCTGTGAAGAATAACTATCCAAATTAGGACTCTGGAGACGGTATAAGGGAGTCAAGAATTTTTAACTTTCTTGCCTCCTCACTCCTCGCAGGCTCTACTCTGCTGCAGCTTGCATACTCTGGCAGTGGCTGCACAAACCAAAAAACTCTAGGGTGTGGTAAAAAATTTTAAACTTATGAGTTGTTTGCAACTGAGTTTCTAGATCATGGACGGGGCATTGATGAATCGGAATCGAGATACCGCATTGCAGACAGGTCATATGGTGCCTGTCTTGCTGCGTTAAGCTGTAAAGGGCTTCACCGTTAGCCAGTGTCCGTACTTGTACCAAACCTTCAAGTTTTAGAGATTCCAAGGAGCGGTAAACTGTTGCTAGACCCATGCTCTGCTTGCGGTTACGTAGTTCTACGTACAGATCTTGGGCAGAAATGCCTTGTTTAATAGTTTTGAGTAGGTTTAAAACACGCTCTTGACTGCGGGTGTGTGCGGCTCTCATAGATAATGTATTTGCAGGCTAATTATATTTGAAACTTTTATCGTGGCTTATTTTTAGCTTAACTCCGATTAATCTGTAATTTTATTTTCACTTAGCTGCCCTATTAGAGATATAGTATGAGCGTAGCAGGATTTAGGAAAAGACAGTGCAAAGGAAGTATCAAGCCAAAATTTTTGTGACCCTTCGTCCTTCAGTTCTGGACCCTGCTGGAGTGGCTGTGAAATCTGGGCTAAAGCAGCTCGGGTATGATAAAGTCGAGCAGGTACGGATAGGTAAGTACATTGAAATGACTCTCGTCTGTCCTGATGAAACTACAGCGCGTCAGAAAGTGGATCAGATGTGCGATCAAATGCTAGCAAATACGGTGATGGAAAATTATCGCTTTGATTTGATTGAGGTTGAATCACAGACGGGAGTGTTCTGAAGGGAGGGGCGGAGTTAGGCAGTAGGGAATAAGTCATAATTCTTGTTCACGAACAACTAACACCTAACAATTAACTAATGATGAAATTTGGAGTTGTTGTTTTTCCAGGTTCTAACTGCGATCGCGATGTTGCCTTTGTAACCAGAGACTTACTAGGGCAACAGACTCGCATGGTTTGGCATCAAGAAACCGATCTTGACGATTTGGATGTGGTTATTCTACCGGGTGGTTTTAGCTACGGGGATTATTTACGCTGTGGTGCGATCGCCCGCTTTTCTCCCGTTATGCAACAAGTTCTTTCTCACGCACAAAAGGGTAAATTTGTCATCGGTATTTGTAATGGATTTCAAGTACTAACTGAGGTGGGACTTCTACCGGGGGCGTTGATAAAAAATCGAGATTTGCATTTTATTTGCGATCAGGTTTTGATCAAAGTTGAACGTGCCGATCTTCCTTGGACGCAAGGCTATACAGATGGTGAAATCATTACTTTGCCCATTGCGCACGGAGAAGGGCAATTTTATACAGATTATAAGACATTATCAGAAATTGAAAATAACGGTCAAGTTGTGTTCCGCTATGCAGCAGAGAATCCCAACGGCTCACTCAACAACATTGCAGGAATTTGCAACACTCAAGGCAATGTGTTGGGGATGATGCCGCATCCAGAGAGGGCTTCTGACTCAATGTTAGGCAATAGCGATGGATTGAGGTTGTTTCAAGCTTTGTTAGAGAAAATGGCTACTAAGGTAAGTGTCTAATTAACAACTGGAGTACCATCAGTCGCCAGGTTTTCAATGAGTATTTCCTCATAACTAATTTGCCAACGTCAAATTGTTAAATTCACCAGACTTAACAATTTGTGCCAATTTTTGCCTAACCAAGCAGTAGTTTTAGTGAGGTGGGGCTGAAGTTTTTCCATCGCAGAGGCAAACCCTTCGGCTTTCTTGGCATAGTCAAAAGCTCGTTCGCCTTCCCCACCTCGGTTTTATCTGGCTGTGGCTTCTTTAGCTCCTCCTGGGCATCTTCAAAGGCATTGTCAATTTTACGACGGTCTGAGCTTTCTAACTTCGCCAATATCTCACGTAAGGTGTTGAGTTCTGTTTCTATGTTGACGCTTGCAGGTGCGGGTAAACTGACTTGTTGAAAATTGATGTTTGCAGTGTTGCTGTCTCCTGTTTGAATTGCGCTACCAGTGACACTACCCCCAATAGAAACTGAGCGGTTTTGCCAGCCTTTGTTATCATTATTCATGCCATCATCCTTGTCAGATGTTACTGGATTTGTTGCCTGTACAGTCTGATAACGCCGTCGCCTAATTTTAATCGCAGGGGTTAAAGACTCTGGAATTCCCTGCAAGTCAATAGAGGTACAACCCATTTGAAAACAATCTTCATAATTCCTTCCATCCGCTAAAGCTATATAAAATCCGGCGCTAAATTTAATCGCCGCTTTATCTCCAATCGCCTGATTCATCCCCACCACGCAATCAATGTATTGGTGAATTGCTGTGGCTTGTGCTTCGCTGTAGCAGGCGTTGAGTAAAACACACTCAACCTGTTCTTGAAACAAATCAAATAGCTTTGCCAGGGCTTGTGTACTGACAAGTTGCACGTGTCCAGAATTATCTTCCAAGGCTAATCCATCAGTACCAGAGCCATGTCCGGAAAAGTGAACAATTGTTGGTTGATGGTGAGACAAAAAGCGGGTTAAATCATCCACTCGTACCGCAGATTCAGTGATGATTTGAAATTCGTCTCGATTTGGAGAGAGTTGCAGTGTGTTTTTGATTTCCCGCACTTCTTCATCTAGGCGCAAATGATTTGTGTTTTTGGGGTTGGCGGAGAGGATGAGAATTTTTTTCACGGTGTTATTTGATATTGTTTTTTATAAGTAGTTGGACAAAATTAAATTCATTCGTGAAGGCAGGGAACAGGAAAACAATGTGTTTCATTAATTCTGTCTGATACCAATTTAATATGAAGCTGCATATAATAGAAGAGTGTAAACTTAATAACTTTAGATGCTCATGAGCCGTCCGTTTAAGATTGAAATCGCAGAGAGCGAAGAGGAACTAAAAAAACGTCTACAAACAGCCAACTTGGGAAACCAGAAAGAAAAACTTATTATGTTGTGGTGGCTCAAAAGTGGACAGTTAAAGGAACAGCAGGAAATAGGAAAGCGCTTGGCTAGAGATACTTCAACAGTGACAAGATGGTTGCAGAAGTATAGAACGGGTGGGTTGTCTGGCTTATTGGAAATCAACAAAGCGCTCTTGTGCAAAACGGAAAATCAATGATGATGTGATCGCAGCACTCAATATTGAGTTAAAAACAGGAAAAGGTTTTAGTAGCTATGGTGCGATAGTAGAGTGGTTGAAAAAAGAACATGGACTTGATATTGAGTATGGAACGGTTTATGCATTGGTTCGATATCAATTAGGAGCAAAACTAAAAGTACCACGTCCTCAAAGCTACAAGCACTGGCGTTGAGTTGGTATCTGAGTTAAAAAAAAACTTGGTATCATTCTGAACTGTCTCAAAAAGCTTTTGGCACAAGGGAAGTGTGTCCACTACCTCTGTCAAGATGAAACTAGGGTTGGACTTAAAACTTTAACAGGGAAAGTAATCACTGCTGCTGGAGTTAAGCCTACTGTAGAGGTTAAATGGCAACGAGATAATTTTTGGATTTATGGCGTGATCGCTCCCTTGACGGGAAAACATTTTCGCTCACGTTTACCCAAAACTCAATGGAGAATATTTTCAACAGTTTTTGGACTGGTTATCTCAGCAATTAGGCGACGACTATGCAATTTTACAGATTGACCAAGCTCCCGCTCATACAAGTTCCGCGATTCGCTGGCCAGAAAATATTATCCCTTTGCTTCAACCGCCTCATTCTCCTGAGCTTAACCCGATCGAAAGGCTCTGGGAATTCCTTAAGAAGCCACTTAAAAATGAACTTTTCCATTCTTTACAAAACTTACGCGATCGCATCGAGGAAATATTCAATCAACTTACATTTGAGCAGGTGATATCTATTTCTTCTTATAACTTTATTTTAGAAGCTCTTTTCTATGCAGCTTCATATTAAATTGGTATGAGTACTTATGTGTTCTGAGAAAATACGTTGGTATTTGGGATTTTGATACAAATTGAGTATATTTTTTCTGGAAGATTGTAAAATAGCTAGATAGGTAATCGCACTGTTGTGGAGTTAAGGCGGCTCCTCCAAAGCATCGCGCGATCGCAGACTAGTCAGTTGGCTCATTATCGCTGTTGAAAAAAGTTCACTCCTCCTCATTCTCCTTCAACTCAGGATGCTGCTGCTCGGCATGAACCATTAAAACCTTCGCCAGTGATTCCACCTTACAATCGTCACTAGGACATTGTTGCGCGACTTGCAGTGCCTGTCCCCAGTTTTTCAGGTTTGCTGCGGCTTCGGCAATGGCACTTAAGGCATTGGCTTTGTGAGAGGAATCCTGAATCTGGTTGGCAGTGGTGATCGCTTTGTCGAGCAAAACAGCGGCTTTTTGGGGTTGGTTGAGCTTGCCAATGGCTTGGGCAATCGCACTTACAGCGGTTTTCACATGAATAGACCACAGTGAGCGAACCAACCCCAAGCATC
>CALMVQ010000174.1 GCA_937873135.1 uncultured Scytonema sp.
CCTCCCATGCCTAGAAGACATGGGTTTCCAAGCATTATCGAGACAGAACTATGAGGTAAGCCAGTGCGGGACTTCAGTCCCCGTCAAAAAATCTGTTTTTTTGCAAAGTCTGCTCTAGAGAGTACTCTGGTGACCGAGCTTTGTGCAAAGCGAGCCTACTGTGAAGATTCTGTCCGGCAGACTTTGCGCTACAATTAAAGCAACAGGTCAATTGAATTGTCACGACCCTACCTCCGGACTGGGTAAAAATAATCCCCTTACATGAGCGGTATGGAGAGTGTCAAAAATTGAATCTCCGTGCTTTTAAGCCAGAGAGATTTCAATCATCACTTACCACAAAAAGATTAAAAACTAAAAAGCGGTGAAGCTGACCAAACGGCAATGCTTCACCCCTAAAAACTCATCGACTTATGCTAAGGCTATAGCAGGTTGCTGCCAGCGTTTCACTGCCTTACCCATCACTGCTAGTTCTTGCATCAAGCGGTCGAAACGCTCTGGAGTAAGAGATTGGGGACCATCAGACATGGCTTTAGCAGGGTTGGGATGAACCTCGATCATCAAGCAATCAGTTCCGGCAGCGATCGCGGCCATTGACATTGAAGGTACGTATGTGGACCAACCTGTACCGTGGCTGGGGTCGATCGCGATCGGTAAGTGAGTTAGGTTTCGTAACACGGGTACTACTGATATGTCTAAGGTATTTCGGGTATACTTTTGGTCAAAAGTCCGAATTCCCCTCTCGCACAAAATCACATGAGGATTTCCTGCTGCCAAAATATATTCTGCAGCCATCAACCACTCCTCAATGGTTGCAGACATTCCTCGCTTCAGGAAAACTGGTTTCGACTGCGCTCCTACTTTTTTGAGTAGGGAGAAATTCTGCATATTCCTTGCCCCAACCTGAATCACATCCGCTACGTCCGCGATTCTCTCCAAGTCGCTGCTATCCATGACTTCTGTAATAATACCCAGTCCAGTCACTTCCCGTGCCTTTGCCAACAATTCCAAAGCACTCTCACCATGTCCTTGGAAGGCGTAAGGCGAAGTCCGAGGTTTGTAGGCTCCACCGCGCAACATTGTCGCTCCAGCTGCCTTTACACGCTGTGCCGTCTCGACAATCATTTCTTCATTTTCAACAGAGCAGGGACCTGCAATCACTACAATGGGATGGTGTTCTCCAAAAACAACAGGTCCGTTGGGAGTCTTAACCACCACCTCAGAAGCTTCCCCATGACGGAACTGGCGGCTAGCTCGTTTGTAGGGCTTTTCTACCCGCAGCACTTGCTCAATCCAAGGGCTAATTTCCTGAAGTTGTCGCGGATCGAGGAGGGCGGTTTCACCAACAAGACCAATCACCACCTTGTGCTGACCAACAATTTTTTCTGGTGTTAGTCCCCAAGTGCTAAATTCGTCGCTAATACGAGTAATTTCCGCTTCAGGGGAACCCACTTTCATTACTACAATCATGCTTTAGTCCCTGCTTAGTTGATACAGTTGTCAGTTAAAAGGTCAATAGCTTTGAGCTATGCGTTCACTATTAACTAATAAAATATAGCGCTCAGTAGTTTTGCAACTCAATATTAGGTGAAAAAATCAGTATATGTTTTTAATTAGCAATATTGAAGTTAGAAAACTTAAATTCAGCTTTGCTGCTTGTTGGAGGCATTCGCGACTCTACGATTACAGTACGCCTTCCTCGTAGGATTGAAACTAGGACGCGCTCTTTGTGCCGACGCTAAGCGTTTCGGTGTAAACATTTTTATTGTTTTAATGGGCGCGACTCCTACCCCTCTCAAGTGATTTAAAGAACGTAATTTACTGAGACTCATAGCTGACGAGCGAAATAGGTGCCTTTCTTTTGTAAAGAATTATTAACAAAAACTTAACTCGTAGGTACAAAGCCCAATACGCTAAAACATCCTGGTACGAGACAGGTCATGAGAGATCCAAGGCTTCCTCAATTAAGTCCCACTCTTTGAAGAGTGGGTGACGTGATTCATAGCTGCCGATAGCATAGCAGCTTAGCTGAAGACTTCAACTTCAACATTTTCCTAAGAATCTACCCAATATTGTAGTTATTTCATACTGGAGCGCCATTCGTCATACATTCTTCTGCCGACTTTCGCGCCAAACTGCCACCATCCTTCCCCAATTAGTTGTGAACTCCTTCCAGCCCAACCAACCGCCGACTCTATCTTCATCCCAAGAGGCTGAGAGAACTCCATAGGTGATCCCCAGTACCCCTAACCCAAATAGTCCCATGTTCACCAGTAACACAGCCATAGAAGGCAGTTTGATTTTGGCGTAGACTAAAAGCAGATAGCTAACAACCAGAGTGCTAATACCCAAAGCTGTTGGTATACCGGAAAACCCAGCTACTCTTCGGATCATCCGCTGGCTGACAACCTGCGGAACTGCCATTTCTTCTTTTGTAAAAGGAGGCTGTTTGCGATCCTTAGCCGTTGATGGTTGCTTCGTAGCTGCGGGATTAGTCTTAGCAGGCGGAGATTTTTGGCGCTTTTTGTTTGGTTCAAAAGGCAAGCGATTGCGATCAGATTCAGCAGACATAGGTATTAATTCCTATCCACGAATACCAAGACGACCGATCAAAGCTTGATAGTGTTCTCGGCTTCCTTTCTGAATATAAGCCAAAAGACGCTTACGCTGACCGATCAGTTTTAATAAACCTCGCCGGGAAGAATGGTCTTTCTTATTCGCTTGGAGATGTTCGCTGAGGCGGTTAATGCGCTCAGTCAACATGGCGATTTGCACGTCAGCAGAGCCAGTGTCCGTTTCGTGAACTTGGTAGTTTGAAATTATTTCTTGTTTGCGATGTTGCTTGAGAGCCATGATCCAATTAATTTTTTCTAGGTTTGTGCGGCAGTTTCCCATATTATCATAGCTATCAAGATGTATGTTCACTGTGACCGTAAGTGTTGAGGACTGGCTCACTTATTCAACTGTAGCAACGGCTTCACGCTCAACTGCTATCTAGTAATTATACTCAATATTTTCTTGAATGATGGTTTGTGTAGATGCTTTCCAACCCTTTTACCGATGCGAGTGAGAGGCTGAGCGCATATTGCCAAGAAATAAATGCCGTTCCCGACGTAACCGTGAAAAAATGAGGCAACCTTAGACCAAACTCGACGTGTATTGCCGCCCTTGGATCAACAAACAAAAGTTGCCTCATTTTTTAGAAGTCAAATTGGCAGCCGTTCATTCTAGATTGCTCGCTTTGTTCTCTTTGAGTACTCTCACTATTCGAGACTTCGCGCGAACGGAGCGCCCAGCAGAGATCAGTAACCAAGGCGCGAGCTTCAAAACGAAGCTCGCGCATGAGTGAATCTTCTATCCGGCAGACTTCACCAGCCCTCCCTTGCAAGGCAGCTATGAGTCACGGCTTGATTGCCGAAGGAAAGATGTAACTTTTTATACGATTATAAGACCTCTATCAAAGCCGCCACAAATCGGGTTCAAGCCCCCACCATACCGGAGGTTTGTGGTCTTCAATCAATGGGGGTTAAAGCTTCTATTGTATTGTCTTATACCTTCAGTATAGCAGCATAGCTGCCCTCTGCCTTTCTTTTTGACGCTTGGGTTTCCCAATTCTTAATGCTATTTATTTTTATGAAGCACTCTTACGACGAATTCAACCCTCCTCCCAAAGGAGTTAGTGCTATTCCCTAAACTTGAACAGCATTTTCTTTTAGCATTCCGGGATCTTTTGTGCGATCGCTCTTCCCCTTGCTCTCAATCAGTTTCCGATGTAGGCATAAATAGCTTACTTTAACTTATCAAAACTTCTGTAATGCTTGCAATCATCATACTCTATTTATGATCAATTCAAACTATCTAATTGAACAAATACAACATCCTACTTTTGACACAATAAGTGCTTGATTTAACTAAGCTTGCTAAGACAAATGCGTATTCGTTCTTACTTACAGAAAATGTCTTTATACATTAATTTAGTTCATCAATAAGCATTTATTAACCTGACAATCTTCCTAATTAGGGATTCTTAGCTGAAACTTTAATTAGCTAAGTAGTCTATTTTTTAACTTTTCTGATAAATTTGTAGTAATACAGTAGATTCTGACTTAAAGGCTACTATTTAGCCGAATACTTTCAATAATCTGGTCTGTACTACATATCTCAACTTAAGCTACAAATGTAAAAAATGGCACTTGTAATTCATCAAGCGTGATATTGCTTGACAAGACAACGTTGGAGAGAGTTTTCAGTAGTTATGCCCAAAGTACCATGAGGTGAGCAAGTCGCCGTTGCTACTCGCCACATGTATTGCGGCGTAAATCATCACTTTAGTAGCCATTGGCAAGTGTTTGTCACTATAAATGAAGGGAAGAGATGTTTCTGTCCAAGCTTTGCAAAGGCAGGCTCTAAAATTTAACACTCTCGGTATGACCTTAAAAACTCTTTATCTAACGTATGTACTATTCCTATTTATCTTCTACAAAAAATAAGACAGTATGGAGATACCACTCAAGTCTTATATCAACTGCAATGGATCAAAATTACGTATGTCGTGGACTTGCTTCACTTTTAGGGAGATTTATGATTCCCTCTTGTCGATGTGGAAAATTACATACCTCTTTAGAGGTATATAATAAGTTATATTTTATTTCTAAATAGGGTTGACATAAGTGTATACCTGCCGAGTACACTTCTAGACTGATTATCACTTTATCAAAAACACGACTAGTTTTAAGAAGATTAGTTTTGACTTTCTTTATCTGGAGCAAGAGTTAACACCTCGTAAATGAAAAATCTTGCATGAAAATTTTATTGATAGAAGACGATCAATCTATTGCTTCAATCCTGGAAAAAGCACTCACGGCTTATAACTACCAAATTGAGATAGTAAACGATGGTCAAACTGGGCTGGAATTTGTAAAAGCGTTTGATTACGACCTCCTCTTGCTGGATGTAATGCTTCCCAAACTGGATGGCATTAGCCTTTGTCAACAATTGCGCTCGGAGGGTTATCAAATGCCCATCCTGATGCTGACTGCCAACGACAGCACCACCACTCGTGTCATGAGCTTAGAAGTGGGAGCAGATGATTATGTCATCAAGCCGTTTGAAACGAGCGAGTTAATTGCTCGAATTCGAGCGTTACTGCGACGGGGACGGGAAGTTTTACCTACGGTACTAACTTGGGAAAACTTACACCTTAACTTCAACACTAGAGAAGTCACCTATGACAGCAAGCTTCTGCGCCTTACCCCTAAAGAGTATAGTTTACTAGAGCTTTTTCTCCGAAATCCTTGTAGGATTTTTAGCCGAAGTGCTTTGCTAGATCGCATTTGGTTATCCTCAGAAATTCCAGGGGAGGAAGCTGTAACAACCCAAATTAAGGGTTTGCGGCAGAAGCTAAAAGCCGTGGGCATAACCGCAGATTTGATTGAGACAGTTTACGGATTTGGCTATCGGCTTAACAAAAAGAACAAGCCCACAAAGGGACAAGGAAAAGTAAAGCCAGCAGAAGAGCAAACAGAAAAGCACATAGCTGAGGCAAAGGTTATGGCTGTGGTAAATACAATGTGGGAGGAGTATCAAGAGAGTCTGAAAGAAAAGTTTGACTTATTTGAGCAGGTGCAAGCACACTCATCAAAGAAAACTTTAGATATCCAACCACTGAAGGAAGCACAGGCGGAAGCCCACCGCTTAGCTGGATCTTTAGGGTGTTACGGCTTGCTTGAAGGTTCAAAAGTAGCGAGGCAAATTGAACTGTGCCTGCAAAGTTTGATAAGTCTCAAGCAAAGTGCGACATTACGGATGGAGAAGTTAGAGAAATCAATCAAACGTTTGAAAAAAATATTGCAGCAACAGGTATTTGAGACAGAATATCTGCTGACAAGTGGACAACGGGGAACACAGGGAGAAATTCTTTATTCATCTCTTTTATCTCCTCAGTCCCAAGAAAAGTGCCAAGCCGAGGCGAAGAACAGGGGTATAATTACAAGAATAAGGGAAGAGTTGAAACAGAGTCGCTTAGAAAACCAGATAGAGTTATTTGAGCAGGCGCTTGTAAACTTATCAACCACAAGCCCAGATAGGTACTTGCTGTCCGAAGCACAGGCAGCAGCCCATTACTTAGTTGGATCTTTGGAGTGTTTGGGGTTGCCTGAAGGTTCAAAAGTCGCAGGAGAAATTGAACTGTTGCTACAAGTCTTGACATCTGGGCGGCAAAGCATAATGTTGCAGTTGGAAAAGTTTGAAGAATTAATAAAATTCATAAAAAAAATGTTACAGCAGTCAACTATACCAGTGACTCCTTCTCCCTCTATACCATCAGCGCGACTGCTGATAATTGACGACGATATTGTGGTGAGAGAACGAATAAAAGTGGAGGCGATCGCTTGGGACTTGGAGGTAGAGGAAGCCACAAGCCTGATAGCGGCAAGAAGCTTAGTTGCCGTGCATCCCCCTGATGTCATCTTACTCGATCTCTCCTTGCTCGACTCACAGGAGAAGAGTATAACGTTCATTCGTGAATTGACCGAGGATAAGCCGGAAATTCCCGTGATAGTTTTTAGCTCATCCAATCAATTGTGTCAACGAGTAGAAGCCGCACGTCTGGGAGCATATTGCTTTTTACATAAAACTATGAGTGTTGTTCAGGTGCTTTCTGTCGTGAAGACAGCACTCAACCATAATGCCACTAAAGCTAAAGTAATGGTTGTGGATGACGATCCTATAGTACTAAATCATGTCAAAACTTTGCTGTTACCTAGAGGATTCCAAGTCACTACATTGCAATACCCCCACCAATTTTGGAAGGTATTAGAAGTGGCTATCCCCGATTTGCTCGTTTTAGACATTAAAATGCCAGATTTTAGCGGTATTGAACTATGCCAAGCAGTACGCAATGACAGTCGTTGGAATCAGTTGCCCGTGATATTTCTTTCTGTCTGTTCAGATACAGAAACACTACATGAAGTTTATGCGGTGGGAGCTGATGACTATGTGGAGAAACCAATTGTCGAATCACAACTCATTACCCGGATCTTGAATCGGTTAGAGCGCACACAGAAAAATTCAAGAAACGCTATGTTTTATAGAAACCCGCGCTCTAAGAAGCACGACACAGCAAAGTTATGTCGGCAAAAGACTAACTTTTAATAGTAGATGATGAGGTTAGGCTTCCTCTGATCTTATTCCTTACCTTAACCTGCTCACGCTATGGATCAAAACGAGTTTTTCCCCTTAGAAGCAAGTCATTTAACGAATTGCGATCTTGAACCCATTCACACCCCAGCCTTGATTCAGCCCCATGGTATTCTTTTTGTCTTACAAGAACCTAAATTAAACATTGTTCAAGTTAGCAATAATACTGAGGAACGTCTGGGAATTGAGCCTCGAGAGCTTTTGGGAAAACCATTAACAGATTTATTCAACTATCGACAAGTTCGTTTGTTGAAAAAAAGGTTATCTGAACAATGTGAAGAGATTAATCCTATTAATTTATATGTAAAGACAAAAAAAGGCAGACTATTCTTTTATGGCATACTTCATCGTTTAAATGGAGTCATAGTTATCGAATTAGAAGAAGCGGATTCTAAAGAAAACAATAATTTCTTAAGTTTCTACCATTTAGTTCAGCCTATCATAGTCAAATTTCAAAAAGCATTGACTTTACTCGATCTGTGTCAAGTCGTTGTCCGAGAAGTGCGAAAAATGATAGATTTTGACAGAGTGATGGTTTATCAGCTTGATACTGAAGGCACTGGAACAGTCATAGCCGAAGATAAGTTAGAAAATTTGAGTCCTTTTCTTGGTTTAAACTATCCATCTTCAGCCATACCCGAACAAGCCAAGCAATTACACATCCTCAATCCAATTCAGTTAATTTCTGATGTTAATTATCAGCCTGTAGAATTGATTCCTATTTATAATCCAATCACTTATCAACTTTTAGATCAAAGCTTCAGTGTTTTAAGAAGCGTTTCGCACATGCATCTTGAGTATCTCCAAAATATAGGTGTTGCAGCTTATCTCGCAATATCCTTAATTCGAGATGGAAAATTATGGGGATTTATTATATGTTATCATTATTCGCCTAAATTTGTTCATTATAAAGTGCGTACTGCTTGCGAAATGCTCAGTAAAGTGATGTCTCTAGAACTAGCTTCTAAAGCTGATGAAATTGCTCAGATAAATCAGCAACTGACATTAGCTTTACAAGCAGTAAAAATGGGAATTTGGGATTGGGATTGGCTAACTAATAAAATCATTTGGTCAACGGGTCACGAGCAGTTATTTGGATTTAAACCAGGGGCTTTTCCGGGAACTCTCGAAGCTTTTATGGCTTGTATTCACCCAGATGATGTAGATTCTGTAATTTTAACCATATATCAGGCACGCAGTCTGCACCATGATTATTATCAAGAATTTCGGATAGTGTGGTTGGATGGTAGCATCCACTGGATTGAGTCTAAGGGGAAATTTTTCTATAACGATGAAGATCAAGCAGTGCGGATGCTGGGAACTGTCGTAGACATTAGCGATCGCAAAGCTAGAGAAGAACAACTGCGTCTGTTGGAATCTGTCATTGTCAATACCCACGACGCAGTACTGATCGGCGAGATACAACCAAATGATCCAGTGCATCCCCAAATTGTCTACGTTAATCCGGCATTTAGCAAAATGACAGGTTATACTTTAAAGGAAATCTTAGGCAAAACACCGTTTCTTCTCGTAGGTGAAAAAACAAACCCGATACTTTTAGATAAAATTCGTACAGCACGGCAAAACTATCAACCAGTGAAGGTTGAGGGGATTCATTACACCAAAGAAGGCAGAGAATTCTGGGCTGAAGTCAATGTTTTCCCAGTGGCAGATAAAACAGGTCGATTTACTCACTGGGTATCAGTGAGCCGTGACACCACTGCACGAAAGCAGGCAGAAGTTACGTTGAAAGAGAGTGAGGAGCGGTTTCGCCAGCTAGCAGAGAATATCCAAGATGTTTTTTGGATCAGAGATTTAAAAATTGGCAAGATATTGTATATCAGCCCAGCCTACGAAAAAATTTGGGGGCGCAAGAGGGAAAGCTTGTACGCCAACTCTGCAGACTGGAATCATAGCATCCATCCCGATGACTGGCAAAGAATACAAGCAGCTGCTATTATAAATGCTGAAAACTCATATCAAGGTAGTTTTGAACAGGAGTACCGCATCATACGTCCAGATGGAACAGAGCGGTGGATTCGAGACAGGGGGTTTCCAATTCAAGATGAGCTTGGACAAGTCCAGCGTATAATTGGGATTGCACAGGATATTACCGAGCGCAAGCAAGTAGAAGCTACCTTACAGCAACTCAATGAGGAGTTAGAAATTCGAGTTCAACACCGAACTCTTGAGCTAGAACGCTCTCAAGCAACCCTGCTACAGCAATTGAGACGAGAGCGGGTGATGGTAAGCTTAACTCAACAAATACGCAATTCCCTAGACTTGAAAGTCATTCTGAACACCACCGTTACCAAAGTGCAAAAATTGCTGGGAGCGGATCGCGTTGTCATATACCAATTGCGAGCCAATGGTACCGGAAGCGTTATTGCCGAAGCCGTTAAAGGCGAATGTACTAAAATTTTAAACCTCGTATTCCTCGAAGAGACGTTTCCCAGAAAATGCCGCCAGCGTTATCAAGAAGGACGAATTTACATCCTTAGCGATCGCGACAAAGACGACATCACCCCGTGTATGGCAGATTTTTTAGCTCATATTCAAGTCAGGGCAAAACTGGTAGTTCCCATTATTCAACAAGACACTCTTTGGGGACTGCTGATTGCACACCAGTGTAGCGAACCGAGGGATTGGCAAACCTGGGAAGTAGATTTGCTCCAGCAGTTAGCGAATCAAATGGCTATTGCCATTCAGCAATCAGAACTCTACCAGCAATTGGAGGAAGAACTGCGTGAACGCCAGTCGATGGAAGTCGCATTGCGACGAAGCGAAAATCTGTTTCGTTCTTTAAGTGATTCTGTGCCAGTAGGTATTATTAGAGCGGATGCTCAGGGGAGAATTATCTATACGAATCCTTGTTGTCAAGCAATTTGTGGATATACCTCCTCAGAAGCACTAGGGGACGGTTGGATACAGTTTGTTCACCCCGATGATCGACACATTATTCTGCCTCAATGGGATGCATTAACAGTCGTAAAACAGCAATTCTTTTGTGAGGTTCGTTTTATTCACCAGAACGGAACGATCCGGTTCTGTCGAGTCAGATCAGTTCCCCTGTTTTCCGAATCAGGTGAATTAACGGGTCATGTTAGCACAGTAGAAGATATTACGGAAAGTCGAGCAATTGAAAAAATGAAGAACGAGTTTATTTCGATTGTGAGCCACGAACTGCGAACACCCCTGACTTCAATTCGCGGATCTTTAGGATTACTCGTTGCTGGGATACTCAAAGACAACCCGGAATCTGCCCAACAAATGTTAGAAATCGCTGCTAGCGATACGGAACGTCTAGTACGTTTAGTCAGTGATATTCTTGATTTAGAGCGTCTAGAAGCAAACAAAGTTACCTTGCTCAAGGAGTGGAGCTACGCTGCTCTACTTATGCGGCAATCTGTGGAAATCATGCAGCCTTTAGCAGGGGAAAACAAGATTCGCCTGCACATTGTACCCACTTCCGTGCAAATACTGGCAGCTCAAGACCAAATTATTCAAACTCTTGTTAATTTAGTAAGCAACGCAATTAAGTTTTCGCCCCCAGACAGTACGGTAACACTGAGTGCCGAAGAGCTACCAGACGAAATTTTACTGAAAGTTCAAGATCGAGGAAGAGGCATTCCTAATGATAAGCTAGAAACTATTTTTGGAAGGTTTCAACAAGTCGATCTTAGTGATTCCCGGTGTAAAGGAGGAACAGGCTTAGGCTTAGCGATCTGTCACAGTATTGTGCAACAGCATGGTGGCAGAATTTGGGCAGAAAGTGTGTTAGGAGAAGGTAGTACTTTCTATTTTACTGTTCCCAACCCCCAACAAGATTGAGGGTAAAATTTAAAGAATTCTGGACTTTACAGGGTAGCTTCGCTTTTTTCAAACCGTAATTGTGCTGAGTATTAAGATAATTTATAAGAAAGGACAGTTTACCAAAAAGGGATTTCCTCGACTTATAGTCGGAGGCTTGAAAGAAAGACTCAACACCTCTTTCCATCACGTTCGCTTAATTACTTATAAATAAAATATCGGCTTGTAGTTGCGCTCGAGAGCGCTCTTAATAGTCATTGAGTGTTCGACAGCACAACTCCAAACATTATTATCAGTGATCAAGCGGATATGATCTTACTTTCAGATGAAGCAAGTTGAATCTAGATTGCAGCGAAATCCTCTTTTGCTCAAATGGGATCTCTTGATTCAACCACGTTATTTAATAATTTCTTTTTCAAGAGTAGCCTAAGTGAAAGCTTGGCTATTAAACTGGTATAAAATCACCTATTGACAGATGAGGTGTTACCCTAATTTGTCACAGAGGACCTATGTCTACAAAGTGTATCTTAGTAATTGATGACGAAAAAAACCTGTGTACCGTTATTAAAGCTTGTTTAGAAAACATCGGACATTGGCAAGTGCTGACAACTCAATCTAGCAGCGAAGGACTGCTGTTAGCGCAAACTGAACTGCCTGATGCTATTCTACTAGATGTGATGATGCCGGAGATAGACGGAATAACGCTCTTCCGACGGTTGCAAAGTAATCCGCACACCCAAATTCCAGTTATTTTGCTAACTGCTAAAGTGCAAACTGTAGATTTAAATCAATTTATACAGTTAGGTGTCGCAGGTGTAATTCCTAAACCTTTCGACCCCCTAAAACTGGCCGATCTTGTGGCTGAAATCTTAGGATGGTGATTCAACCACGATCAAGTCAGTAGTTGAGCGGAAATAACCGTAACGCGTCTTTCAACTCAGGGGGGGTATTATCACTCGCACCCCCACTGCCAATATTGCAAGGGCTGAGGAAAATTGTAGCTTGAGTTTCTCTGTCGCTCAACCCAACAAATGCTAATAAATGTTGGGTGAGGTTCCTCAAACGCCAGTCGCCTGAGGAGGGAAGCCCTCCTGAGAGAGCTGGCTCCCCAACCTACCTTAAATTCAATTTTTTAGCAAAACCTACGCAGTATTGCCCCCACTGCCACCTGAAACCTGACTAAAAAATGTTAAGGAACAGCAAAATCTACAGCACCCTCATAATTTCCTTATTTTTTGTATAAGCATAGTAACAGACAAGAAGCTTAGGACAACAATTAGTCATAAATTTACAATCTACAGCACCCTCATAATTTCCTTATTTTTGTTGTATAACTTTATCTTTGTAGCATTAATAAAAAAGGCAGCTATGCTATTTAGACTAACGTCTAAATAGCAAATATGCGTTGTGAGCTTTATATCCATAACGCGTAAAAATTTTTGTCAAGATGTAGAAGCAATTTTACATAAGAACTTCTAACATCCCAAAGTTTATAAGCGTGGTCTTTAACCAAGCCCTTTAGCCTTAAAGATATTCTATCTGCTATTCATGTAAAGATTCAGCAGTCAGCTATCAGCCTCTATGACTTGTAAGAATTTGAGTTACATTATCGTTCTTTACAAAATTTATGAGCATAGCTCAGGGCAGAATGCTGACTCATTCATGAGCGTGACAGTAGAACTATGAATAATATCATGTTCGGTTAAATGCTCATAATAATGTTTGAAGTAGTGCTGTCTAGCCTGCGGCATTCCCGAAGGGGTACGCTCTCAAACTATTAAGAACACTAAAGCGCAACGACGAATATATCTTTTATTTATAAGTCGTTTAAAGAACATGATATAAGTTATTTTACAGTCTTGGATTTTCCAAATTTGTATGCATCTACAACTTGAAAATTTCACAACTCATTAATTTATCTATCTAGCAATTGAGAATTATAAGATGCTAAATAAATTGAATATGAAAAAAAACATTACACCTAGAAATAGCACTTTGTTAAACAATATAAATAAAATATTGACCAAAAGAATAACAACGATACAGAAAAGCAGCAATTTTCAAAATCATTATAGTGATAATGATGTGAGTTTTTGGATAAGATGGGCAAGCTTACACACCAAAGCACTCGTGCTTACTTTTACCATTGGCACTTTGCCCGTAGTGGCAATTGGAACACTCACTTATAACTTTGCCAACCAATCGACAAGAAAAGAAATCATCAAATACAAACAAGATAAAGCTACTTTGTTGGTAAATAATATAAATAGTTTCATACTAAGACGTTACGACAAAATTCAAAGACTGTCTCAGCTAAAATTTATAAGAAATCCAAAATTAAAGGAAGTTGTAAATCGCGAACAAATCCAAATATTTTTGAATGACAATTTGGAACCAGACTCTAGCTATGAAAGTATCTCTATCTTCGACATTAATGGCGAGCTAATTAGCTCTTCAAAAAAAGAATCTATTCCTAACCAAAAAAAACAGGAATATTTTCAAGTAGTACTTAAAACTGACCAACCTTACATTAGCCAGCCCTTAACAACAAAAAGCCCAGACGAGGCTGAAATTTACTTAGTTGCTCCTGTCAAAGATCTTGTCACGGGTAAAACCATCTATATTCTTCGGACAGTCATACCTGTAAAATCTTTAGCAAAGGCAGTTGATATACCTCAAATCAACCAGGATAATTATGATTTTATCAATGCTTACGGAAAAATTTTCCTATCTGGGACAGCGCGTCACGAAGGGCTTGATGCTCAAGAAGAGATTCCTGAATGGATGCAACTACAAGCAAAAAAGCAGGTAACTAATAGATTTATTAAGAAAAGTAACCATACAGAGGAATTAGTCACCTACGTACCTTTGCCAACACTAGAAGATTTATCTTATTTAAATTGGAAATTAGTTCTGAGTACACCTATAACAACTGCATTGCTGACACAGCAACAATTATGGCTGCTATTGCAGATCGGTGTACTTGTCACAGCACTGTTTGTTGGTGGAAGTGCGGTAATTATTGCTAACCGTCTGATACAGCCAATTTCGGCTACCACGATGGCTGTGAAACAATTGGGTGAAGGTAATCTGGATACCCGCATTCCTATAAAAGGTTCAGATGAATTTGCTGTCTTAGATTTTCACATTAACCAGATGGCAGACAAGCTGCAAGACCTACTACAAAAAAAGATAGAAGAAAGCGAGCAATTAAAGTTATTGACTAACACCTTGTTATTAATGAATTCCTCGCTTAATTATGAAGATTTGTTCGATATCACAGTTACACAAGCAAGACAGGGACTTAAAGCAGATCGAGTTGTCATCTATCAACTCAATCCTCGTGGTGCTGGGCAAGTTATAGCTGAAGGAACTGCGCCTGGTTTGCCTATTGCCCTTAAGGATACAATAGAAGACCTCATAGATGCTGAAGATATAGCAGCCTACAGAAAAGGTCGTGTCCTAGTTACTAATAACGTTCATGAAGCGGGCTTTGCGCCAGAACAAGTTTTGTTGATGGAACGACTACAAATCAAGGCTTCTTTGATTATTCCAATTCTCAACAATCAGCAATTATTCGGCTTTTTAATTGCTCATTATTGTTTTTTACCTCATATTTGGCAGATCCATGAAATTAATTTCTTACGGCAATTGGCAACTCAACTGGGAATGACCTTACAACGAGACGATCTTTTGAAGCAAACTAAAAAAGAACACTTCGCAGCAGAAGTCGTTTACCAACAACAACGTCAACACAACAAACAAATCCAAGAGCAATTACTACAACTGCTCAATGATATTGAAGGAGTATCTAGAGGTGACTTGACAGTACGCGCTGAAGTCCCGGTAGGGGCGATTGGTACCATTGCCGACTTTTTAAACTCCACAGTGGAAAGTTTGCGAGAGATTGTCACCTCTGTAAAACTTGCCGCTACCCATGTAGATATTGCAGTTTCCGAAAATTTAGGAGAATTCCCGCAACTTACAATTAAAGCACTCAAACAGGCAAATCATATCAGTCTTACCCTAAATTCTGTCGATCAAATGACGCTTTCAATTCAAGAAGTTGCAAAAAGTGCAACGCAAGCAGCAGCAATTGCCAGCACTGCCTCTTGGGCTGCCGAAACGGGAGGTAAGGCAATGGATATGACAGTCGCCAATATTTTGAGTTTGCGAGAAACCATTTCACAAACCACGAAACAAATCCAAGGTTTTGGAGAATCTTCACAACAGATTTCCCGTGTCGTGGGATTGGTTAACGAGATTGCTATACAAACTAACTTGTTAGCCATCAATGCTAGCGTAGAAGCGTCGCGTGCAGGTGAGGAAGCTCAAGGTTTTGCAATGATTGCCGAACAAGTCGCCCTACTGGCAACCGAGACTATTGCAGCGACTTTTGAAATGGAATTAATTCTAAGTGGCATTCAACTGGAAAATAAAGAACTAGTCAAGACTATGGAATTAAGCACCTTACAGGTGTTTGAAGAAAGTCATCATCTTCAAGATACCAAAAAGAGTTTGAATCAAATTTTCGATTTTTGTCATCAAATTAATGAATTAATGCAATTAATTTCTACCAGAACAGTCTCTCAAGTGCAAACCTCGAATGAATTCACAACTCTCATGAAAGAAATTATTAAAGTATCTGAAATGACTAACAATGCATCTTGCAAAGTTTTCACTTGTCTCCAAAAAACAGTTGAGATTTCTCAGGAATTGCACGCAAGTGTCAGTATTTTCAAAATCGATTAAGAAAAGACGTACCCTTAGCAGGAGCTTTCAGTGCTGTTCTCCCTTGAAAAGCTCATCTATAGGAGCAAAAGTGGGATTTGAGGATTTTTTGACGCGGTTCGGACAATTAAACTGCATGAAGTTGTGAAGTGCCCTCACTTTCTTTTTAGTCAAGACTATCCTCACAGTCTCTGAGTCTTCAAGTCTTTCCTCACCGCGTCTCCGCGTCCCTCAGTCTCCGCGTCGCACTTCGAGCGTGCCATTCTCCCCTGTCCCTCTCCCTGATTTGAGAGAGGGTAAGGAGATTCTGTATGTGTCTCAATCGAGATACTTCATGGCAATGCAATTAACTAACAGCAATGACCCCTTTTTAATTTCAGTCGAGCGAAAATTTTAGGATTTATGCACGATCACAAATTAGCCATAATGTGCATAGCAGAAATTTGAGGTTTCAGGCGTTTCGTACAACCCTGATGTGGTTGTAGATTCACTGTGTTGAATGTTACACATGGCTCAAAAGCTCAGAAATTGTATAGTAGACATGTATGATATGTCAGTCCTCAAGTTTTGAAATTTGACCTAATCATAAGGGTTTCACTCCACGTCTTAGAACTTGCGCTCACGATAAAAAGCGATACGGCGCACATCCGTGGCCTAGGGCATCACTATGGAAGTTCATCCAGAACAGAGGGCAAGAATAGACAGATAACAAGCTGATTTTGCCCGATGGTGTTCCCTTGTTAAAATCAAAAGCTCATTAGGATGAAAGTCTTCGTTCTAGTACACTTTCCTCCTCTGGCAACCTTCTAATCAATTCTCGAACCACATCAGTTGCTGTCCTACCAGTCTTGGCGCAATAACTTTCGAGCTTTCTGGTCTCTTCTGTTGTCAAATTTAAAGTGAGTCTCTTGACTGCCCAGCTTTTCTTAACCATATGTCTAGTCATAGTTGATACAACACTAAATTCATCATAAAAAAGTGAGGAATTTATGAGTGTGCGAAAAATTTATGAGAGTTTTTTCAAGAAGGCAGCTATGCTGAGGGCATCCGTGCTGAAGGAAACCAATTGGAAGGGATTGAAACCCCTTCCAATTGTCAGCCTCCAAATCGAAGAAAAGGAGGGGGTTTTATACCCTTACTCCTTTCAGTCGTGGGCAGAGGACTGTTGCATTCATAAATGTCTCCTGCCTCCTGCCCTCTGCCTTTCACGATAAATTTTCGATTTTCAGTTCAACTACGACTTTTACGATCCTGTGCAAGTTCAGCCTAACGACTGAAAAGCGATTCCTTAAATGCGCCTAGTGTCATTCAACTCTCCGACAACCACAGAAACGGGATAGGCAAAGTAAATCGCTTCTCCAAGCCGATAACTGCTCACACCCAAGCGATTTTCTGTCATATCCTCCAAAAATAACTGCCGAATCCTGTCTGCATCACCTGGATTGGGAAATGATGCTTGTAGCTGTTTTTCCAGTTCCATCTCAACTGAGTAAGAACTTGTTTTAAGGTTTACCAACCCGGCTTGCTGCATGATTTTTTGGAGTTCAGTTAGAGGAAGGGCTTTTGTGTGGGAGGGATCGCGCAGTTTCTCCATATTGTTGTAAGCTATTGCTTTATCAGGCTCTGGGGTCACATCAATGACGGCAACTCTACCTCCCAAAATGCAAACTCGACACATTTCAGATAGCACTGCTTGGGGATTGAGAAAGTGATGAAAACTATAGCGTGTAATAATCAGAGAAAATGATGCGTCTGCGTAAGGAAGTGGTAGAACATCACCTATTTGCCAAGTGAGATTTTGTAATTGCTGTTGTTGTTGCAGTAAAATCGCCCGTTCAATCATGGCTAGAGTAATGTCAATTCCTACAACATGTTTGGCAACTTTAGCAAAGGCGCAACCCACCAACCCAGATCCACACGCAATATCTAATACAGTATCCTGAGAAGAGGCTGGTGTAATATGATACAGTAATTCAAATTCGTCTTCGTTTGAATGCTCTCGCTTATTAGTAAAGGGGATTGCTTGTTGCGTGAATTGCTCGACAATTAAAGCGTTATGAATGCTGTTGGTCATGTAATTTGTATTACGACAGTTACTATGACTAACTGTATGTAACTGGCGATCACATTTCTTGCACGTTCTTGCTTTATTAAGAGTGCGGTTGATAAAATATATGCCTGAGAGAACGTTCTGGCAGTTTCTAACCAACAAAGTTTGGAACACAACTCAGCATCATAAGTTGATACTGACGGGGTGTAACTCCAACAATTCTTTTAAAGTGTCGCACCATTCGGATTTGACGCTCTTTTATCCTCAACAGCAAGTAGAGAAATATTATAGCAATTTTCAGGTAAAGTCTGCGGGAGAGAAGTTTCTAGGAGCGCGAGCTTTACGTAAATAGACCACAGTTGTAAAGGCGTTCGCATGTACGGCGTTCACGTACCCCTTCGGGGAAGCAAGCTACAAAGCAGCGTGTCTCCTGTTGAGAAGGGTACGGCTGTTTGCCCCTAGTACTCGACAAACCCAAAATGGCTTTCTTTAAGGCTTGCTGTTCTTAAGCTACGTTCGCAGTGGAAGCAAGGGGAGAAAGAAATTTATCTTGCTGCTATTAACCCCGTAAAGTTGCCTTGGCAGACTACTAGATCATTTCTCTTGATGACCAATGACTAATGACGTCCCTAGCACTCTCATCATTATTTTTTTTGGAAGTTTCTAATAGATCGTCCTTTGGGACAGGGTATTTACTGCTCCTGTTCGAGAAAGTTGGCTCCAGGGGTGTCACGACCGTTACGACCAACTGTAGGGATCTCCAGCAGTTCATCAGTAGCTTGCCCGTTGCCGTCGTCGGTGACAGAGTTCTGGTTTCCGGGATGTCCGTTGGGGACGAAGAGCTGGGGGTGGTCGAAGGGTGCTTGTTCATATCGGACTCGCTCATCAGTGAGTGACTTGAGAAAGGCTACCAGCGCCTCTTTGTCATCTTCGCTAAGATTAAGCACTGGGAGGGGTGCAGATCTGCTTGGATTGGCGTCTCCCCCGCCCCGATTATAGAAATCGACCACTTGCCGTAGGGTCAATTGTCCGCCATTGTGGAAGTATGGGGCACTCAACTCCACATTGCGGAGTCCGGGTATTTTAAATAATCCATCTGCATTCACTGTATCGTTGGGACCGATAGTAACATTAGGGGCTTCTCCAAAGACCGTCTGGAAGCTACCCTGTTGGGCAAGTCGCGCTTCAGAGAGCGCGTATGACTCAGGCTTCAGACCGTCATCAGCGCCTTCGCCAATGTCATTCTCGATAGGCGTGACGCCGATATTAGAGAAGCCAGTGTCCTCGTAAGACCCAAAAGGTGTGCTTGAGATTCGTCCATTTTTCTGGACGTTTGTAACTGAAGCGGCGGTGAATTCTGCTCCTGCGTGGCAGAAGATGCAACCATTTTTGAGGAAAAGATTCAAACCTTGCTGCTGCTGGGCACTCAGAGCGTTGTTGTTCCCGGACTGGTACTGGTCGTAGGGCGAATTGTCTGAGACCAATGTGGACTCATACATCTGAATTGCTAACCCCATAAATAAAGAGAAGTTGTAATCTATCAGGGAGAACTGTTTGGCTAACAATTGCTCGGGATTTACTAAATTGTCTGAATCTGTTGATTGATTGACTGATTTATTAACGATAGTTGGATCACCGGAGTCATTCATCTTAATTAGCCGAGGAGATTTCCACCACTCGGGCTTAAAGGCTTTCTTGATCATCCTTGCGTAAGTCGTCTTAAGACCTTTTTCGGGGAAGTTGCTTAAACTACCAAGAACACTGTCATCGAGAGCCACCAACTGCTTACCGAGCGGTTGTAGTCCACGTAACTTTTTCCCATGCTCTCTTGGTAACTCCAAGCCCTGATTAAGAGCGAGCTTATCAGCTAAATTCGAGAATGTACGACCAGTACCAGACTCCTCGACGGAAGTCAGAGGTGGTCCCACTGCTTGCGAAGCTGCTGCCGAATTTTTGAGGCTAATTTTCACCTTTTCTAGCTTCGCTCCCGGCCAACCACTTGCTTTGTAAACATAGGCATTTTTGTCTCTATCGCCAAATGGATTTACACCGTTGAACTCGTTTTGAGCTCTTCCATCGTAGAAGTTGCGGAAGTTGAACACCGCATTGATCACACTTGGAGCGTTGCGAGATGTTACCTCACGGACATTTGTGCCGTTAACATTGAAAACTGGGTCGGGCTGAACGGTCGTGTTGTCTTGGGCATTACCAGGATTGATGGAATTAAAATCAGTATTCACGACACCCTGAGAGCCAGTAACATCATTTACATCTTTGGATAACGACGCTGATCGGTTATTGGGATCTGTGAGACTGTGAAATGGATAATCTACAGTTGTCAGCTGGTAGTTTGGTCCGCTTCCGGTGTTAAAAATCTTATCTGTCCCTGGGTTAATCTGGTTCTTAGACCTGCTGTCCGTTCCAGCATGGAAGTGGCAACTGGCACACGACTGGATGCCATCGCTGCCCACCTGCATATCCCAGAAAAGAGTTTTTCCTAAGGCGATCGCAGCTGTCTTATCCCGGATGAATTTATCGAGTTCACTATTATCCGGGCCTGGAACCGATACACTACTGAGCGAAGGTGGAGCGGGAGGAGATGATGAGGTGATCTGTGCTTCGACAGTATGCCCTGCCATTACTGTAGTTGCAATTAGCACGACGATTGTCGCGCTCCTTTTAATTCTCTTTGAAAACCTAAATGTTAATCGAGCAAGCCCACCTTGAAGCGCAGTCGCAAAGAGCGCTACGTTATGTATCGTCCTTTTCACCTATTTCCTCCACATAATATTTTTGGCTAAAGCTTTCGCTTTGAGTATCGTTAGGTTTTTTGCTTACAAAATTAAAAGTTGCACCTTAAAGCACTATTTTTATTCTTGTAATCTTGAGTTATTCTATCGCAGCAATTCTATCAGTTAATAGATTTCACTTAAATTTTACAATAATTTTATACAATGCATATATCATCCCTTAAGTTTCACACTACTGAATTTTGGACGTTTGAAGATTTAGGATCTGAAAACACTGTAAAAATTTACTATATATTTGTATAAATTACGGCTAATCACATAAATCAACATACGAAAAAACCAATTGTGACAGTTAGTTAGGAGAGCGGATTGTAGATCGCAAAAAGGAGCCCACGTTTTTACGCGTGGGCTGATAGCTGCTCTTAGCTCGTGACTCATAGCTACCTTTCTTTTGTCAGGTGCATGATTTATTTAGGATTTGTTTTCGCACTTCTTCACGATTTTGCCCCATTACATCAACAAAGTAACGTTCTGGGGATAACACTGTCTGGATCTGTTTGCGCTCCATGATCCTGGAGAGCTCATCTAGCGCCATCTGACGTTTTGCTTGATCTGGGGAGAGTGATGGACTATTGGAACATAGCGTATCGGTAGCTGTTTGTTCAGGCGAAAGAGAATCTAAAAACTCCTGGAAGCCAACAAATGCCAGTCGATACATTAATTGCTGACTAAATTGTCCCCAGAAGTAGCCACCGTGTACATCCCTTCCATTGCGATCAAAGGGCTTTCCAGTAGAATAAGCAAGATACGCCCAGCCTAGTTGCAGATACTCCCAGAAGGTGAGTGGCGAATATTGTTTGTCTAGGCTCATGACGTAGTGTTCCTCTGCATGTGTTTGGGGATAATCTGTCAAGTCTTTGTACTCGGTGCAATCAAAGTAGGTGAAAAGGTCAGAGATCGACTCGTGATCTTTAATTGGTGTCGCAACCATTTCCCCAGCAGTCTTCTTATTATCTTGTCCGTGCGCCTTTTCCTGATTAACTGGATCTAATCCCTGGTTTTGTGTTTGATTTAAGACACTAACTTCCAAGTACTTGAGCAAGGAACTCATCTCACATAACGGCTTGCATAACTCCTTATCCTTCCAGTTGACAATTCCATACTCACTCTGGGGTTCTCCTTTCTGCTTTTGAGCCTTACTGCTCTGTTTGTCCTTGGGACGAACAGTTACATTACCCAGTCGATACCCCTGCGTTCGGCTCTTTGCTGGAAAGGAAAAGTAATTAGCAGCCGTAGAAGCTAGACGGAGGGCTAAATCCCCTTCGTTACTGAATAGATAAGCCTCTTCAAATCGTCGTAACGATGAGCGTAGGAAGTTCGATCTGCCAGAAGTAATGGTTAGTACGGGAATATCCGGAGAAACAAGAATTAAGCGGCCTAAACTAAAAACTCGCCCAATTTGAGGAGAGGGATTTTTGTCAGCTTTTTTGTTATTCAAGTTTCCTATAGAATTAGGGTCAAAGATATCAGAAAGAATTCGGACTACTTGTGTAGTTACATACCCACCCATACTATGCCCAATGAAGGACAGTTTAACACGATTGTGCTTCCAGTAGGCTTCGGCTGCTTCGGCGATCCGTTTCCGTTCATCGTCAGTAAGTTCATCGTCAGTAAGCTTTTTATTACACTGTTCGTCTTTCATGCGACATTTTAGCAATCCTTGATCCATTTGACGAATTAATTCAACCAGATCATTGACCCCGTAGTTGGTTGCCCGGTAGGAATCCCGAAAATATACAATTACACGCAGAATCAGCAGGCTGAAAACAAGGGTAAATCCAAATGTTCCGAGAATAATGGGCAAAATGAAGAGTGGGGAAGATAACCAAAAAAATAAGATTAGAGATATGAGTCCAACAATCAAGCTTCCCCATAGCAGATTTTTGAGTAGAAAGGGTAAAGCGCTGAGGGAAGTGCTAAAATTTCTACCTATTACACTTTCAGAGGGCCACCGATAACCTAGAAAAACTAGGCTATCTGACTTTTGCGAAATGACGGGGTCTTTGTTGATACATTTACTAATATTTTGATACAAGCCTTTCCAAACACCATCTTTGATCTCATCATCGCTCTCTAGTTCTATGGTTAAATCAATATCAGCACTTCCTGTATTGTATCCATGAATAGCGATCACCACGCCCAGATCGTTAGAATGCTGAGTATTCTTTTTGCTCTTTGTATAGAGGAGATCGATCACCGTTTGAATACTTGGGTAGCTCTCATCTCGTCGGATATCTTGTAGATCTTCCACATTCGCTCGTGCTGTGCTGCGGATTAAGTATCCTGGAATCCCTTGAGGCACTGAATCGTCTTTCTTTTTTGAGTTGATGAACAAGTTATCTACTAAAATATCCATACATTCTTTCCTAATATCTGTATCTACAAAAGGACGAGTGTAATTCAGCTTTGCTGCTATGCTTGAAGCATGCGTGACTATATGATCTACGTTCCATCTTACTAAACCAAGTTGCTAATTTAAGTTGGTTTAATAAACATAACTTTACATTACGCTAAGGTAACCACAGTGTCAGCGATACTTAATTTTATTGACCCGCAAAAAACGTAATTTGTCAAAACTAGTACAGCACGGCGTAAATAAAGCAACCATTTCAAACAGCCAGAAGCCTTGATTTATAACACTTTTGACTTTTGACTTTTGACTTCCGCCTTGCGGTACTAGTGCCTGACTTCAAAATCCAAACATAATCCCTCTTTGAATTGATATGCTCCCACTCCAACGGTGATAAATTTTGTAAATACTCTTCGGAAATGTCCATTCCGTGTTGTTTCAAATCATCAACAGCTTTTTCTAAACACACCTTATTCCATAGAACGATAGCAGCAACTTATTAAGTCGATGCTAAAAAGAGTAATCTTGGGTGGTCAAAGCTAGAAACTGGGTGGGAGCTAAATACAATTGCAGCAACTGAATAAAATTGACTATAGGAATCATATTTGATTTCTGAAAAAAACTACGAGATAATACGTAGTGAT